>NZ_JAIGQA010000003.1:0-117933 GCF_019733245.1 Streptomyces sp. WAC04114 | reverse complement strand
CCGGAGCAGCGGGAGCGTCCACCGGCACGGGGGGTGCGGACGGGGCGGGGGGTACCGCGGTGCCCTCGTTCTCGGTGCTCACAGCTTCTCTCCTAGATCCACGGCTGTTTTCCGGGTCGCACTCGGTCACGCTTTTCCACGCCGGCCGACGGGTCCGGCGCGGTGCAGCTGTGCTTGTCCCTTTGTATGCCGTCAGCTTTTCCCACAGGCCGTCAGAGCACCATAAGCGGTGCCTGTGCGTCCGCAGCCATTCTTTATATAGGTCATTACTGGCTAAAAGGATGCAATCCCAATGCCTCCGTCCGGACCGATGTATCCGTCGAGTCCGTCCGACCGGACGCGTACCCGCACTCGGTGGCACCATGACGCGGTGACCCACGCACGACAGCACGTGATTCAAGTCGTCGCCCACCGCGGAGCCTCCGAGGACGCCCCGGAACACACCCTGGCCGCGTACACCAAGGCGATCGAGGACGGCGCGGACGCCCTCGAATGCGATGTGCGCCTCACCGCCGACGGCCACCTGGTGTGCGTGCACGACCGCCGGATCAACCGTACGTCCAACGGCCGCGGCGCGGTCTCCGCGCTGGAGCTCGCCGACCTCGCCGCCCTGGACTTCGGCTCCTGGAAGACGGGCGAGGCCTGGAGGGGACGCGACGAGGAACCCGACTGGGAGCACCGCCCGGAGGACCGCGAGGCTACCTCCGTCCTCACCCTGGAACGGCTGCTGGAACTCGTCGCCGACGCCGGGCGCCGGGTGGAACTGGCCATCGAGACCAAGCACCCCACGCGCTGGGCGGGCCAGGTCGAGGACCGGCTGCTGGACCTGCTGAAGCGGTTCGGCCTCGACACCCCGGCCTCCGCGGAGGAGTCACAGGTGCGGGTCATGAGCTTCTCCGCCCGCTCGCTGCACCGCGTGCGTGCCGCCTCGCCGACCCTCCCGACGGTCTACCTGACGCAGTTCCTCTCACCCCGGCTGCGCGACGGACGGCTGCCCCCGGGTGTACGGATCGCCGGGCCCTCCATCCGGATCGTGCGCAACCACCCCACGTACATCGAGCGCCTGAAGCAGGCCGGCCACCAGGTGCACGTGTGGACCGTGAACGAGCCCGGGGACGTCGACCACTGCGTCGGCCTGGGCGTCGACGCCATCATCACCAACCGCCCTCGCGCGGTGCTGGACCAGCTCGGCCGCTGACGGCCGACGCCTGCGCCCGTCTCAATTCACACCTCAATTCACACCAGAACCACGCACACCTCTTGACCCCACGCCCCGGCGGGCGGGATCCTCCCTTCTCGGCCACACCGATGATTTCCAGCCATGCGATTACAGGGAGTGCTCCGGCGCGTTCGATCCGTATTCGCTCAGGGTGAATGCGTCACCGGACGTGGATTGGCCGGTTTCCGGTACAGGCCAATGGGGCATCCACACCGTGGCGTGGGGCGAAGGAGGTCTCGGGGGTGGCGTTGGTGGTGGCACAGGAGGTGCCCACGTCGTCGAGCATGGCCGTACCCCATGGCCCTGCGGGCGTGGGGGAAGCGCGACACCGGATGCGTACGCAGCTGCGCAGAGGTGGCGTCGCGGAATCGGTCATCGACGACGCCGTACTGATCCTTTCCGAGCTCTTGAGCAACGCGTGCAAGCACGGCAGGCCGCTGGGCGACGCCCTCGCCGGTGACGGTGACGTCCGTGCCGCGTGGCGCGTGGAACCGGCCGGCCGGCTCGTCGTCGAGGTCACGGACGGCGGCGGCCCGACCCGCCCCGCCCCCGCGACCCCGTCGGTCACGGCGCACGGCGGCCGCGGGCTGAACATCATCACCGCGCTCGCCGACGACTGGGGCGTGCGGGACGACATCCGCGGCGAGGTCACCGTGTGGGTCATCGTCCATGACGACGTCCACGATCCGGACGCGGGCCACCGCCGCGACGACTTCGCCACACGCGTCATCGCCCCCGCGGTCTCCCGGATACCCGGGCTCGACTTCGCGGACGCCTTCGACGACATGGACTGAGAACCACGGGGACCGAGACCGGCAGGGGGCGGGAACGGCACGGGCCGAGACCGGCACGGGCCGAGACCGGCACGGGCCGAGAACGGCACGGGCCGAGACCGGCACGGGCCGAGACCGGCAGCGGCCGCGACCGACACGGGCCGAGACCGGCAGGGACCGAGCGCGTACGCGGCGCTGGACCGGGTGTTGTCCACAGGACCCCGTCGCCCCGGGCACGAACGGCTAGGCTCGCGAGCGTACGAGACAAGCCGTAACCGGGAGACCCATCGATGGCCAAGAAGCGACCCCAGACGAAGGCCAAGCGCCCGCAGACCACGGGCGGAGCCCGCACCGCAGGTGCCGATGGAGACGTTCCGGTCGTCGGCGCTCGCGAACCCTGCCCCTGCGGCAGCGGCCGCCGCTACAAGGCCTGCCACGGCCGGGCCGCCTCGCACGCCGCGACCGAGCTGGTGCACCGCCCCTTCGAGGGGCTGCCCGGCGAGTGCGACTGGGTGGCCCTGCGCGAGCTGGTCCCGGCGGCCACGGTCGAGCTGACCCTCAAGGACGGCCTGCCCGAGGGCGTCCCGGCGGTCACTCTGGCCACGGTCCTCCCCATGGCCTGGCCGGCGCTGCGCCGCGACGACGGCTCGGTCCTGCTCGGCCTGCAGAACGACACCTCGTCCGGCGACATCAGCCGCGACCTCGCCGACACCCTCCAGCGCGCCCTGGAAGCCGAGCCGGGCACACCCGTCCAGGGCCGCCGCGCCCCGGCCGACAGCCCGCGGCTGCAGGACCTGCTCGACCCCGAGGGCGCGTTCGAGCCAGAAGTGCACAGCGGCTTCGAGTTCTGGGTGCCGGACCCGGAGAACGCCACGCCCGACGTGACCGCCTCCCTGGAGCGGGCCAACGCCGCGGCCATCCCGACCGTCAAGCTCCAGGGCGTGGACGCCGCGTACTGGTGCGAGACGCCGGAGAAGAACCATCTGCGGTGGGTCATGCCGCATGCCGAGGAGCTGCTTCTGGACGCGCTCGCGCGGCTGCACGCCGCGGGCCGCTCCAGCCTCGGCGAGGGCACCCGCCTGGTGGGCTCCTTCCGCGCTCACGGACTCACGGTGCCGGTGTGGGACCTGCCCAGCGGGGCCACGGCCGACGACGTCGAGAAGCCGGCGGCGGAGTTCGCCGAGCGCCTCGCCGCCGCACTGGCGACGGACGCGCCGCTCACCGCGGACGAGCGCCGCGCCCGTGGCGGCCTCACCAACCGGCAGGTCACGCTCAGCTGACGCCCGCCCCGGCACCCGGTCGGCCGGACCACCGGCCGGCCGGGGTGTCGCGCCCCCGACGGATCACAACTCCCGTCGGGGACAAGCCAGTCGGTGACCGGAAAGGCGAGTTCGAATTTGCGAACCGCCGATCTCTTGTTACGGTTCGTGTAGCCCGGTTGCTGGTGCATCCCCCGTCGCCAGCAACCGGGCCTTTGCGTCTCCGCTTGCGCTCACCGAACGCAGCGGCTCGTCAACTGCCCGTTCTCACAGGTCAGTTGCTCCCCGAGCGCAGCAGCAACGGCCCCAGCTCGCCCCGCTCGGCGAACTCCGCGACGGCCGTGTACGCCGCCGGATTCCCACGTGCGGGCTCCCGGGGCGTCTCACAGGTCCCCGGCTCGTCCTCCGACCCCACGGCGCATGTCATGCGCACGTTCCGGTCGTCAGGACCCATCAGGCTCAGCACGGCGTCCAGCGCCTCGCCCGTCGCATTGCGGTAGTAGGTCCGCGCCCAGGTCTGCGCACCCTGCGTCACCACACAGGTCTGTGCCTCGATGCCGTCGGGGGAGGTGAGTTCGGGACCGCAGCGCACGGCGGTCGACAGCCCCTCGCCGAGCACGGGGAGAGGGGCGACGGCGGAGGGCTCCGAGGCCCCGGGCGCCTTGTCGTCGGCGCGCGGGGAAGGCCGCGGGGCACCGGAACCGGACACTCGGGCGTCGGGACCCACCGAATCAGCGGCATCCACCGAACCCACCGCGCCCTTGGAACCCATGGCGTCCTTGGATCCCACGGTGCCCTTGGGTCCCGCGGACCCGGTGGGCCCCGCGGACGCCGCCGCCAGCGGCAGTGCGATCGCGCACGCCGCCACGACGCCCGCGAGGGCGAGAAGTCTGGTCTTTCGGGAGTCCCGGGAGCGGCCCCGGGCATGTCGCCGCATGGTTCCGGAACTTAACGCGCCGGGGCGGGCGCCGGGCTCGGCGCGCCCGACGGCCCTACAACTCGGGCGCGCTCACACCCGTACGAGTGAGGGCTTCGACCACGGCGTCCACCACGGCCTCGACATCGGGCACCCACGGGGAGGCCGAGCCGGGCAGCGGCGCGCGCTCCCAGCGGATCTCGCCCCGACCGGTCTCGGACGGGGGGAGGGCAAGGTACCCGCCCTCGCTGTGGAAGCGGAGGGAGCCGGGCACGAAGTCCTTGGCGTAGAGCAGCTCGCCGAGCTGCTCCATGGAGTACGGCTTGACGAGGATCGCCCAGCGGGCGGGGGAGGCGACGACCGGGCCGAGCCGCATGCCCATCCGGTCGAGCGCCTTGAGGGCGCGGGCGGCCGGCAGCGCCGGCAGGGAGACCGCGCAGGGGGCCTGTCCGCCGGTGGCCAGGACGATCGGCGCCGTCGGCCGGTTGCCCCACCACCAGCGCACCATGCGTGCGTCGGTGGTGGCCGCGAGGAGAGCGGGGTCGAAGGGATGCGCGCCGGGCACCGTGCAATCGGGGTCGGGGCAGCTGCAGCGGGAGTGCCCCTGCGGGTCCGCCGCCACGCCCGGGAGTACGGGCCACCGCCACTGCGTCGCGTAGGTCAGGGCCGCGTCGATCAGCTCAGGCTTCCCGTCGCTGCGCTGGGACAAGAGCCTGCGTCGCCTTCCGAGGATCTCGCGCATGTGCGCTCGTTCCTTTCCGTTGCACGCCTGGCAACACCGTGGTCCGTCACATCATGTGTCGATCGCTTCACTGTGCGTACCTGTTGGCGCATCACACCCCTGCCTGAAGCAAGGGGAACCCCTATGGGTCGAGCTTTGGGCTGCCTCCGCGGCCGTCCCGCCCATACTGCGTCTGTCGAAAGCACGGGCGTGGCGTAGGGGTGGCGAAGTATGGCGTTTGCCGTCGCGCGTATTTCTCTCCGCCTCCGCCACGGGAGGATGGGGCACGGTCGTCGGTGGATAGGACGCCCGGTTCCGTCACCAGGTTCCGGGTGGTTCCCAACCACCCCTGGCCTTTACCGAGTACGTACCCATCACGACCGTTGTGACGCTCCGTCGAGCAAGCCCAGTCGACCGCAATAAGCCGTCCCCTGAGGCAGTTTTAAGCCAACTTTGCATTTCCGCAAGAGGAAGGGGAGTTGTTCCCTCGCACCTCACGGACACCAGGAATCCCGGCAGGACAATGCTGGACATCTCCTCACGAGTGCGTGTACATGTGGAGACACTGCTAGCGACGCAGAATGACATGGGGGTTTGCGATGCTTTTGAGCAGTACGTACCGGTTGGAAGGCCGGACGCCATGAACGCTCCGCACCCTCCGAAAGTGGCTGGAATCGATTCAACGGTTCCGGCACCCGCACACACTGTCGCGCCCGTGGCCGCGGCGTCGTCCCCGGCTTCCCCCGCACCTCCTCCGGCCCCTCCCGGCGCGGTCCTCCAGGACCGCCTCGCCGGCTGGGTCTCCGACCTCACCACCCTGCACGAACTCACCGAACGCCTGGCCCGCACGGCCACGCTCGACGAAGCGCTCCAGGAACTGCTGGGGGCCGGTGCCGCCCTGGTGGGTGCCCGGCGCGGCCTCGTCGTCCTCGAACCGGGCGACGGACTCGGCCCGGACACCACCATCGGCCTGGGTCTCGCCCGCGCCGATCTCGGCCACATCGAGACGGTGCCGCGCAGCGCCCTGTCCTACGGACGGATCCTCGAAGGCCTGCCGGGCGGCGAGGACGGCATCGCCGTGCCCGACCTGTTCGCGGAGGAGGGGCTCGACCCCCGCCACCGCGAGGTCGCCGCCCGCCTCGGCTACGCCGCCAGCTACGCCCTCCCCCTGGCCACCGACACCGCCGGCCGCCTCGGCGCCGCCGTGTGGCTCTACGACGAGCCCGCCGAACCGGGCGAGCGGCAACGCCACCTCGCCGGCCTCTACGCGCGCTACGCCGCCGAGCACCTGGCCCGGCTGCTCGAACTGGAACGCACGCGCTCGTCCATGGCCACGATGTCCGAGGAACTGCTGCCCGCGCGGCTGCCCCGGGTCGCCGGTGTCCAGCTCGCCGCCCGGCACCGCACCGGCCCGCGCGGCGGCGGCGACTGGTACGACGCGCTGCCGCTGCCCGACGCCGCCCTCGGCCTCGCCGTGGGATCGGTCACCGGCTCGGGCCCCAGCGCGGTCGCCGCGATGGGACGACTGCGGGCGTCGCTGCGCGCCTACGCCGTGATGGAGGGGGAGGACCCGGTCGCCGTCCTGAGCGACCTGGAGCTGCTGCTGCGGCTGACCGAGCCGGCCCGCTCGGCCACCGCCCTGTTCGGCTACTGCGAACCGGCCGCCCGCAAGATCACGCTGGCCGGCGCCGGGCACAGCCCGCCGCTGCTGATCGGACAGCGCCGCACGGAGTTCGTGGAGACGTCCGTCTCCGCCCCGCTGGGCATGCTCGCCTGCTGGGAGGCGCCGAGCGTGGAGATCCTCGCCGAACCCGGAGAGACGGTTCTGCTCTACACCGACGGGCTGCTGCACCGCGCCGGCGAGACCACCGACCGCGCCTTCGCCCGGCTGCACGCGGCGGCGGCCGGAGTGCCCCGGGCCCTGCGCGGCGACCCCGGCACGATCGCCGACCACGTTCTGCGCAGCGTGCTGCCGGACGGGCTGGACGCGGCAGAGGGTGCGGAGGACGTCGTGCTGCTGGCGGTGCGATTCGAGTAGGCCTGCTCGTCGTCCCTCGTCATGGGCCTGGGCCCGCTTCCGCGCCGCCGTACAGTGGAGGACGGTCCAGTGCCGTATCGAGGAGGATGACCGTGGCTGAGGAGCTCACCCCGGCAGTGCCTGATTCTGCTGCTGACGCAGCGGGCCCGGACGAGAGCGAAAAGCCGATCAAGCAGCGGAAGAACGGACTGTACCCCGGCGTGTCCGACGAGCTTGCCGAGAACATGAAGAGCGGCTGGGCCGACACCGAGCTGCGCGACCTCGAGCCCATCCCCCAGGCCGCCGAGACCGCCGCCCGCCGGGCCGCGCTCTCCGCGCGCTTCCCGGGTGAGCGCCTGGTGATCCCCGCAGGCAACCTGAAGACCCGCTCGAACGACACCGAGTACGCCTTCCGCGCCTCCGTCGAGTACGCCTACCTCACCGGCAACCAGACCGAGGACGGCGTCCTGGTCCTGGAGCCCAAGGAGGAGGGCCACGAGGCGACGATCTACCTCCTGCCGCGCTCCGACCGGGAGAACGGCGAGTTCTGGCTGGACGGCCAGGGCGAGCTGTGGGTCGGCCGTCGGCACTCCCTCACCGAGGCCGGGACGCTGTACGGCATCCCCGCCTCCGATGTGCGCGAGCTGGCCGGCGCCCTGCGCGAGGCCACCGGACCGGTGCGGGTGGTGCGCGGCTACGACGCCGGTATCGAGGCGGCCCTGACCGACAAGGTCACCGCCGAGCGCGACGAGGAACTGCGGGTCTTCCTCTCCGAGGCCCGCCTGGTCAAGGACGACTTCGAGGTCGGCGAGCTGCAGAAGGCGGTCGACTCGACCGTGCGCGGCTTCGAGGACGTGGTGAAGGTCCTGGACAAGGCCGAGGCGACCTCCGAGCGGTACATCGAGGGCACGTTCTTCCTCCGCGCGCGCGTGGAGGGCAACGACGTCGGCTACGGCACGATCGCCGCGGCCGGGCCGCACGCCTGCACGCTGCACTGGGTGCGCAACGACGGGGCGGTCCGCGCGGGCGAACTGCTGCTGCTCGACGCGGGTGTGGAGACGCACACGTACTACACGGCCGACGTGACCCGCACGCTGCCGATCAACGGGCGGTTCAGCGATCTTCAGCGCAAGATCTACGACGCCGTGTACGAGGCCCAGGAGGCCGGGATCGCGGCGGTGAAGCCCGGCGCGAAGTACCGCGACTTCCACGACGCCGCGCAGCGGGTGCTGGCCGAGAAGCTCGTCGAGTGGGGGCTCGTCGAGGGGCCCGTGGAGCGGGTGCTGGAGCTCGGGCTGCAGCGGCGCTGGACGCTGCACGGCACGGGTCACATGCTGGGCATGGACGTGCACGACTGCGCGGCCGCGCGGGTCGAGGCGTACGTGGACGGTGTCCTCGAGCCGGGGATGTGCCTGACCGTGGAGCCGGGGCTGTACTTCCAGGCGGACGACCTCACCGTGCCCCAGGAGTACCGGGGTATCGGGGTTCGGATCGAGGACGACCTCCTCGTCACCGAGGACGGCAACCGGAACCTCAGTGCGGCGCTGCCTCGGCGGTCCGACGAGGTCGAGGCGTGGATGGCCGCTCTCAAGGGCTGAGTGGTGTCCGCGGGTGTGTGGGGGCTGGTCGCGCTCCGCGGCGGAGCCGCACAGTGACTCGACCCCGCGCCCTTGCAGGCTCGAGGGCGTCCAGGAACAGGGCGCCTGCGAGCAGGGGTGCGCTGCCCCTCGGGGCCCAGGCGCGTTTCGTGAGGTCGGCGTCCAGGGCTGTCAGCGCCGCCGCGCCGGGCTCCGTCGCCGTACCGCCCGCGTCCAGGACACCGCGCGCGCCCGCCTGGACGCGGCGCAGCCCCATCGGCCCTGCCGTGTACAGCAGTTCCGTGTCCTGGAGGGTGGACATCACCGTGAGCAGGGCGTCCAGCCGGGCCTGGGGTTCGGTGGCGCCCTGACGGCGTGCTGTCGTGAGGGCGGTCAGGGCACGGCGGACGTGCGGAAAGCCCGCTCTGGCCTCTCCCCTCGCGCCGGCCGCGCCGTAGCGGGCCGACATCGTGGAACCGCGTGAGGGGTGGTGCGGGGCGCGGCGGTCCGGGTGGGCGGCCAGCTGCTTGGCCAGGACCGTGGTGTCGGCCGGTCCGGCTCCCGGCCGCAGTGCCACTGCCGCCACCAGCAGCCCGAGTGTCCACAAGGCTCCTCTGTGGCCGCCGCCCGCCAGCCCCACGGTGTGCTCTGTGGAGCGGCCGATCGCGCCCAGGTCCGCGCGGAGGCGGGGACCCGGCTCGCCCGTGCGTCGGGCTGTGGCGGCCATCGCCGTGAGGCCGGGGAGCAGTGCCTGAGCCGACCACCGCAGGTCACTGTGGTCCCGGCCTGTGCGCGCCCGCGGATCGGGCAGGCCCGGCTTGGGCGCCAGGGCCAGCTGCCCGACCAGGGCGTCGACGGCGGCCTGCGCGAGTACCTCGTCCTCACGGCCGTTCCCGTACTGCGTTCCCGTCATGGGCCGGGAATGTAGGGGTGCCACCCATGAGACGGATGAGTCCCGGCTGTGAGCCCCCTTTACATCGCCCCCTGGGGTACCTACCGCCCCTCCCAGCACACGTCCGACCGTTCGGTCAAGAAACAGCAGGTCAGCGCTAGTTGACGTATGAGATCATGGCCGACCTTGCCGGTCCGACTCGGGGAACAGGCGCGATCATCATGAAGAACGTATCGACGGCGCTGACCATGCAGGACGCCATCCTCACCCTCCAGAAGTACTGGAGCGACAACGGATGCATGATCACGCAGCCGCTGAACACCGAGGTCGGAGCCGGTACGGCCAACCCGGCCACGGCGCTGCGGGTGCTCGGCCCCGAGCCGTGGAGCGTCGCCTACGTGGAGCCGAGCGTGCGGCCCGACGACTCGCGCTACGGCGAGAATCCCAACCGGCTCCAGACCCACACCCAGTTCCAGGTGATCCTCAAGCCCGACCCGGGCAACCCGCAGGAGCTCTACCTGGGCAGCCTGCGCGCCCTGGGCGTCGACCTGAACGCGCACGACGTGCGGTTCGTCGAGGACAACTGGGCCTCGCCCGCCCTCGGCGCCTGGGGGCTGGGCTGGGAGGTCTGGCTGGACGGCATGGAGATCACCCAGTTCACCTACTTCCAGCAGGTCGGCGGCGTCGCCCTGGACCCGGTGTCGGTGGAGATCACCTACGGCCTCGAACGCATCCTGATGAACCTTCAGGGCGTGTCTCACTTCAAGGACATCGCGTACGCGCCGGGCATCACCTACGGCGAGGTGTTCGGGCAGAACGAGTACGAGATGAGCCGCTACTACCTCGACGACGCCGACATCGACACCAACCACCGGCTGTTCGAGTCGTACGCCGCCGAGGCCCGGCGCCTGCTGGACCTGGAGCTGCCGGTCCCGGCGTACACCTACGTGCTCAAGTGCAGCCACACCTTCAACGTGCTCGACGCGCGCGGTGCGATCAGCACCACCGAGCGGGCCAAGGCGTTCTCGCTGATGCGGGGTCTGACCCACGAGACGGCCAAGCTGTGGGAGCGGCGGCGGGCGGCGCTGGAACATCCGCTCGGGCGGGCGGCGGCGCCCGCTCCGGCCGCGCGGGCCATGCTGCCCAAGGTGCCCGGCGTCGAGACGCTGCTCTTCGAGATCGGCGTGGAAGAGCTGCCCTACGCCGACGTCCCCGCGACCACCGAGGCGGTGCGCGAGTCGGTCACCGCCAAGCTCGCAGCGACCCGGCTCGGGCACGGCGCGATCAACGTGCTGGCCACCCCGCGCCGGATCGTGATCACCGTCGACGGGGTGCAGCCGCGCGAGCGGGACACCATGAAGACCGTGCGCGGGCCCAAGGTCGCCGCCGCCTTCAAGGACGGCGCTCCCACCCCCGCGTTGCTGGGCTTCGCCCGCAGCCAGGGCGCCGAACCGACGGACGTGCGGATCGTCGAGGTCAACGGGGTCGAGTACGTGGCCCTGACCCGGCACGAGGAGGGCCGCCCGGCCGTCGAGGTGCTCAGCGATCTGCTGGCCGAGGTCGTCTCCGGGCTGCGGGCCGGACGCAACATGCGCTGGAGCGACCCGGGGCTGTCGTTCTCGCGCCCCGTGCGCTGGCTGCTCGCGCTGCTGGGCCGTACTCCCCTGCCCGTGGTGGTCTCCTCGCTGTCGGCCGGCGACACCACGCGGGTGCAGCGGCAGGCCCCCTACCCGGAGGTCCGGGTGACCTCCGCCGAGGGCTATCCGCACTTCCTGCACATGCACGGCATCCTGCTCGACCGGGACGCCCGGCGCGGCGCGGTCGTGCGCGGGGCCCTGGAGGCCGCCGCCGAGGTGGACGGGCGCATCGACGTCGAGGGCCAGGCCGGGCTGATCGACGAGATCACCGACATCCTGGAGTTTCCCTACGCCGTGCGGGGGTCGTTCGACGAGCGCTACCTCGAACTGCCCGCGAGCGTCCTTACCACCGTGATGCGCAAGCACCAGCGCTATCTGCCGGTGCTGGACGGCGACCGGCTCATGCCGCACTTCGTGACCTTCGCCAACGCCCTGTGCGACGACGACGTGGTGCGGGCGGGCAACGAGGCGGTGCTGCGGGCCCGTTACGAGGACGCCGCGTTCTTCTGGCGGGCGGACCTGAAGGTGGCGCCGGAGGAGTTCCGGCGGCGGCTGGACAAGCTGACCTTCGAGGACCGGCTGGGCACGGTCGCCGACCGTGCCGTCCGGCTCGCCTCCCTCGCCCAGGACCTGGCCGGACGGGCCGGGCTCCCGGAGGAGTCGGTGGAGGTCGTACGGCGGGCCGGTACGCTGGCCAAGTTCGACCTGGCCTCGCAGATGGTGATCGAGTTCTCCGGGCTGGCCGGGGTCATGGCCGAGGAGTACGCCCGCCGGGCCGGCGAGTCCCCGGAGGTCGCCCGGGCGCTGGCCGAGATGGAGCTGCCCCGGTCCGCCGGTGGCGCTCTGCCCGCCGGGGACGCGGGGGCCGTGCTGTCCCTCGCCGACCGGTTCGACCTGGTGACGGGCATGTTCCTGATCGGCGCCGCACCCACCGGGAGCTCCGACCCGTACGGGGTGCGCCGGGCCGCGATCGGGCTGCTCAACGTGCTGCGGAGCCTGCCCGCCGTGGCCGGGGTACGGGTGAGCGAGGGGCTGCGCGCGGCGGCCGTACGGTATGCCGCGCAGGGCGTCGAGGTGCCCGCCGAGCGGGTCGCCGAGGCCGCCGAGCTCATCACCCGGCGCTACGAGCAGCAGCTCACGGACGCCGGGCACGAGCACCGGCTCGTCCAAGCCGTCCTGGTCTGGGCCGACCGGCCCGCCCATGGCGATCGCACGCTGGCCACGCTGGAGCGGCATGTCGGCAGCGAGGCGTTCGAGGCGCTCGCCGCCGCGTTCCAGCGGGTGGTGCGCATCCTGCCCGAGGGCGGTGTCGAGGCGGCGGACGCGTCGCTGCTGACCGCCCCCGCCGAACTGCGCCTCGCCGAGAGCGCGCAGGCCGTGCGCCAGGCGTTGCAGGGCCGCGAGGACGATCTCGGCGCGCTGATCGAGGTCTCCGCCCCGCTGGTCGACGCGATCGGCGTGTTCTTCGACGAGGTACTGGTGATGGACCCCGAGCCCGCGGTCCGGGCGGCGCGGCTGGCGCTGCTGACGGAGGTGGCGGGGCTGGCGCGTACGACGCTGGACTGGAGCGCGCTTTAGGGCGACCGGTCACGGGCGGTGTTTCACGTGAAACACCTGAAGCACCGCCCCGTCGGGAACGTCAGACCGCCATCAGCGGTGCGCCGGAACGCCACTTCAGGACCTTGTCGAAGCTCACCACGGCTCCACCCCGGCCCGGCTTGTTGCCGATGTGGACGTGATCGGCGAGCTCCTCGATGAGGCACAGCCCCCTGCCGTTCTCCGCGTCGGAGTGCGCGGGGCGGATCGGCGGACGGGACCGGCCGGCGGACGCCCCGGGGAAGCCCGGGCCGGCGTCGGCGACCTCGATCCGGCACTTCTCGCCGTCGAGGTACGCGGTGACCCGGTACGCCTCCGAGCCGGGGCCGCGCCCTGTGTCCCCACCGTGCTCCACGGCGTTCGCGCACGCCTCGCTGAGGGCGACGGAAAGGTCGTAGGAGATGTCCGGGTCGACGCCCGCGGTTTCCATCGTGCCGATCAGCAGGCGGCGGGCGAGCGGCACGCTCGCAGCTTCGCGCCGCAGATGGAGTGACCACCAGATGCTCATGCTCCAGCCTCCTGGCTGCGGCTCGACATACCGTTACGTATTGCCCTCCGTGCCCGTGTGTAAGCGTGAAGTTGACGTGACGCCGCCCATACGGCGGATGCGTGCTGGTCCTGATCGGTGTATGTGGGGGCAGACTTCGGCGCATCCAGGGGCGCGCGGGGCCAGAGCGTGACGTTCCGGTCGTACGGCATCTTGTGGACCTGCCGCACGGGGCGTGCGGAGCCAGTGCGATGATGAGCCCGCCATGACTGCCCCCCACGCGCGCGCGACGCGCTCCGGACACACGCTCCGGATCCTGCGGGCCGCGGTGTTCGCCGCGGTCTGTGTCGTGCTGGCCGGGGCAGGTCACGCACTCGCCTCCTGCGACGGCGTCCCGCTGTGGACGCTGGGCGCCGGGTTCCTCGGGGCGGCCGCCGTGGCCGCTCCGCTCGCCGGGCGCGTGCGCTCGCTGGTCGGGATCACGGCGCTGCTCGCGGCCGGTCAGACGGTGCTGCACACGCTGTTCGGCCTCGGCCAGCACGGTACGGCCGCCGTCACGTCCTCGGTGCCCGCGGGCGGGAGCGACGCCGCACTGATCCAGCAGGCCGCGCGGTTCGTGTGCGGCACCACGGCGGCGGCGATCAGCCCGGTGCAGGCGCAGAAGATCCTCGCCGACGCCCGGATCCAGCCGCCCACCGGGCCCCACACGCATCTGGCCGCGGACGCCGTCCCCGGCTCCGCCGCCTCGCTGTGGCCGTCTCTGCCGATGCTGCTCGGACACGTCCTCGCGGCCTTCGCCGCCGGCTGGCTGCTGCGCCACGGTGACCTGGCGCTGCTGCGGCTCACCGAACTGTCGGCGCAGGGAGTCACCGAGGGAGCGCTGGTGCGCTCTCTGCGGGCCGCTCTCGCGCTGGTACGCGCCCTGCGCGCCGGGCTTCCGGGAGCGCCGCAGGCCCACCCGCGCCCGGCGCACACCGCCCGGTCCGCGCCTCCGATGCCGCGCACCATGGCACTCCAGCACTCGGTGATCCGGCGCGGCCCCCCGGCCGCCCCGGCTTTCGCAGCCGCACTCGCCCTCGCCGCCTGACGCGACGCGACCACCACCACTTCCGCCCCTCGGACGCCCGGGACCTCCTTGTCGGAGCTCCGGATTACTGGATCCCGCGGAGGAGGGGCCGCCGTCGTGCGGCACGCGCGTGGGCGCGCATCCCTCCTTCCTCATCCAGACCGACTCACAGCGGAGTGCTCCTTCCATGAAGGCTTCCCGAATCGTCGCGGCCGGTGCCGCCGCCGGCGTCACCGTTCTCGCCCTGTCCGCCCCCGCTTTCGCGCACGTCACCGTGCAGCCCGAGGGAACGGCCGCCAAGGGCGGCTACGCGGTCATCGACTTCAAGGTCCCCAACGAGCGCGACAACGCCTCGACCACCAAGCTCGAGATCAACTTCCCCACCGACCACCCGCTGGCCTCCGTCATGCCGGAGCCCATGCCCGGCTGGAAGATCGAGGTCACCAAGTCCAAGCTGGACAAGCCGCTGGAGATGCACGGCGAGAAGATCACCGAGGCCGTCAGCAAGGTCACCTGGACCGCCGACGGCAAGGGCATCGAGCCCGGCTACTTCGAGAAGTTCCCGCTCTCCGTCGGCCAGCTCCCCGAGGACACCGACCAGCTGGCCTTCAAGGCCCTGCAGACGTACTCCAACAAGGAGGTCGTCCGCTGGATCGAGGTGCCGCAGGAGGGCAAGGAGGAGCCCGACAACCCGGCCCCGGTGCTGGAGCTGTCCGCCGCCTCCGAGGACGGGCACCACGGCTCGGCGGCCGATGACGACTCCGACTCCAAGTCGGCCGAGAAGGCCTCCGCCCACACCGCCGCCGACGACTCCGCCGCCTCCGACGGCACCGACACCACCGCCCGCGTGCTGGGCACCGTCGGCATCGTGGTCGGCGCCGCGGGTGTCGCCTACGGCGTGCTCGCCGGGCGCCGGCGGTCCAACGCCTGAGCCGCTTCCGTTGACGGCGCGCACCGGATCCCCGCTCCCTGCGGGGCCCCCGATGCGCGCCGGGTCACCGACATCTGGGACATTTTTCTATGCGCACCAAGACCTTCGCCGCGGCCGCTCTCCTCGCCGCCGCCTCCCTGACCCTGACCGCCTGCGGCAGCGGCGACAGCAGCGACAAGCCCGTCGCCGTGGTGTCGGAGGAGGCCGGCACCGGCAAGGCGGCCACCGTCCTCGACAAGCCGTTCGAGAAGCCGGACCTGGTCCTCACCGACACGCAGGGCAAGAAGTACGACCTCCGCAAGGAGACCGCGGGCAAGCCCACGCTGATCTACTTCGGCTACACCCACTGCCCCGACGTCTGCCCGCTGACGATGAACAACATCGCCGTCGCCAAGAAGCAGCTGCCCAAGGCCGAACAGGACGAGCTGCGCGTGGTGTTCGTCACCACCGACCCCAAGCGCGACACCTCGGCCGAGCTCGGCAAGTGGCTCAAGGGCATCGACACCGAGTTCGTCGGCCTCACCGGCGACTTCGCGACCATCCAGGCAGGCGCCCGCACCCTCGGCATCTCCATCGAGCCGACGCGGAAGGACAAGAACGGCAAGCTGATCTCCGAGCACGGCACCCAGGTCATCGCGTTCTCCCCGAAGACCGACGGCGGCTACGTGCTCTACGGCGAGGACGCCGACGTCGACGACTACACCAAGGACCTCCCCGAGATCATCAAGGGGGAGAACCCGTGAGGCGACGGCTCGGCCCGGCGGCCCTGGCCATAGCCGGAGCCCTCGCCCTGGCGGGCTGCGGCGGTTCGGGCTCGGGCGACTCCGGCGACAACGGCTCCGGGAAGGCGGAACTGTCCGCCGGCTCCGCGTACATGCCGCAGCCGGTGTCCGGCGACATGGCGGCCGGCTTCCTCACCGTCACCAACAAGGGCGGTGCGCCCGACGAGCTGACCTCGGTCACCAGCGACATCGCCGGGCAGGTCACCGTGCACGAGACCGTCGACGGGGCGATGCAGGAGGTCAAGAGCCTCAAGATCCCCGCGGGCGGCCGGCTGGAGCTGAAGAGCGGCGGCGACCACCTGATGTTCGAACAGCTGAAGAGCAAGCCGAAGGAAGGTCAGACGGTCTCCGTCGAACTGCACTTCGCCCACTCCGGCCCCATGACGGTCGAGATGCCGGTGAAGCCGGCGACCTACACCCCGAAGACCGGACACTGAGGGAGGGACCCCTGTGACGCAGACCATCGCCCCCCGCGTCCGGACACTGGTGCTGCTGCTCCTGGCCGCGGCCTGCGCACTCCTCGCCGGAGCCGGCCCGGCCTCCGCGCACGCCGCCGTGACCGGCAGCGACCCCGGGCAGGGGGCGGTGGTCGACAAGGCCCCGGCCCGGATCACCCTCACCTTCTCGGAACAGGTCGCGCTGTCCGACGACTCGCTGCGCGTCCTCGACCCCCAGGGCAAGCGCGTCGACACGGCCGAACCGGCCACCGCCAGTGGCACGACATACGCCGTGCCCCTGCACTCGGGCCTGCCCGACGGCACATACACGGTGGCCTACCAGGTTGTCTCGGCGGACAGCCATCCCGTCGCGGGTGCCTACACCTTCTCCATCGGCGCCCCCTCCAAGACGTCCGTGTCGGTGTCCGGGCAGTCGACCGACGACGGGGTCGTGGGATGGCTGTACGGCTTCGGACGGTATGTGTCGTACGCCGGGTTCATCGTGATGGCCGGCGGCGCCGCCTTCGTGCTCGCCTGCTGGCGGAGCGGTGCCGGGGTGCGGCCCGTGCAGCGGTTCGTCGTCTCCGGATGGGTCGCGCTCACCGCGTCGACCCTCGCCCTGCTGCTTCTGCGCGGCTCCTTCACGGGCTCCGGGAAGGTCTCCGACATCTTCGACCTGTCCCTGCTCGGGCAGGTGCTGCAGACCAAGAGCGGTGCGGCCCTGGTGTCCCGGCTGCTGCTGCTCGCCGCGGCGGCCCTGTTCATTGCCGTGCTGTTCGGCGCCTACGCCCGCCCGTCTCCCACCACCACCCTGACCGACGGCGCTTCGCGCCGACATCCTGATCCAAGCGAAGACACCGAGGAGAAGCGGGACCTGACCTTCGGGCTCTCGATCGGCGGCGTCGTGGTGGCGGCCGGGCTCGCGGCGAGCTGGGCAATGTCCGAGCACGCCTCGGTCGGCCTCCAGGCGGGCATCGCCATGCCGGTCGACGTGCTGCATCTGCTGGCCGTCGCCGCCTGGCTCGGCGGGCTGGGAGCGCTGCTGGTCGCCCTGTACCGCGCACCCGCCGACACGCCCATCGACGCACCTGCCGTACGCCGCTTCTCCCAGGTCGCCTTCGGCAGCGTCCTCGCCCTGATCGCGACCGGGACGTACCAGTCCTGGCGCCAGCTCGGCTCCTGGTCGGCCTTCACCGACACCGGCTACGGGCAGCTCCTCCTGGCCAAGATCGCCCTCGTGGTCGTCCTGGTCGGCGTCGCCTGGATCTCGCGCCGCTGGACCGGGCGGCTGGCACAGACGGTGCCGGTCGAGGCATCGGCGGGACGGGAGAAGGCGCGGGTCGGCGCTAGGGCGGACGGCGCCGGGGAAGCCGCTGCCGTCGGCGACGGTGACGCCCGTGCGGAGAGCGAGGGCGAGAGCGGCCTCGACACCGACGAACAGCCCGGCACCGACTCCGCCGGACCCGCCAAGCCCGCCGGACCCGCCGAGCCCGCCGAGCCCGCCGACTCCGAACGCGCCGCGCAGCTCGCCCGGCAGCAGGCCGCCCGGGACGCTGCCCAGCAGAAGCGGATGCGCGACGCGGACCCCAACCGCTTCGGGCTGCGCCGCTCCGTGCTGGCCGAGGCCGGTATCGCGGTCGTCCTCCTCGCTGTGACCACCGTCCTGACGCAGACCGAGCCGGGGCGCACCGAACAGGAGGCCAAGGCGGCCACCGCGGCCTCCGCGTCCTCCTCCGCCGACACGGGCGCGTCCGGGGCACTGACCCTGAACATGCCGTTCGACACCGGCGGCGAGGACGGCAAGGGCATCGTCACCATCGACGTCGACCCCGCCCGCGTGGGCGCCAACGAGATGCACGTCTACGTGGAACGCCCCAACGGCCGGGCCTTCGACATCCCCGAGGTGAAGGTCGAGTTCACCCTGAAAGCCAAGGACATCGGGCCCCTGCCCGTCGTCCCCGACCACATCGCCACCGGACACTGGTCGGCCAACGGAGTGCAGATCCCCATGGCCGGGGACTGGCAGGTCGACGTGACCGTGCGGACCTCCGACATCGACGAGGTGACCGTCTCCAAGAACGCGCAGATCGGCTGAACGACCATGCCTGACCAGTCCCTTCCGAAGGCCCGCACCCCCGAGGCCACCACGGCGCAGAGCGAAGCGGCCCCCGCCCCCCAGGGCGTCTCACGGCGGCGGCTGCTCGGCACCGCGGGTGCCACCGGGCTCGTCCTCGGCACGACGGGTGCCGCCGTGGGCTACGCCGCCGCCCCCTCCGAGGCGGCCGCTCCGCTCACCTCGCTCGGCACGGACCGGGCAATGTTTCACGGGAAACATCAGCCCGGCATCACCGACGGCCTCCAGGCCCGCGGTCACCTCGTGGCCTTCGACCTCTCGGCCGGCGCTGGCCGAAAGGAAGCCACGGCCCTGCTCCGCCGCTGGTCGGACACGGCCCGACGGCTGATGGCGGGCGAACCGAGCGGCCACGACGACACCGACGTGGCCCGCGACGCCGGCCCCTCGTCGCTGACCATCACCTTCGGCTTCGGCCACAGCTTCTTCGCCCGGACGGGTCTGGAGAAGCAGCGCCCCACCGCCCTGGACCCGCTGCCCGAGTTCTCCTCCGACCACCTCGACAAGAACCGCAGCAACGGCGATCTGTGGGTGCAGATCGGCGCCAACGACGCCCTGGTCGCCTTCCACGCCCTGCGCGCGATCCAGAAGGACGCGGGCCGGGCGGCCAGGGTCCGCTGGCAGATGAACGGCTTCAACCGCTCCCCGGGCGCCACCGCGCACCCCATGACGGCCCGCAACCTCATGGGCCAGATCGACGGCACCCGCAACCCGAAGCCGGGCGAAGCCGACTTCGACCAGCGCATCTTCGTCCCGGAGAAGGCCGAACCTGCCTGGATGGCGAACGGCTCCTACGCCGTCGTACGCCGCATCCGCATGCTCCTCGACGACTGGGAGCAGCTCTCCGTCAAGGCGCAGGAGGACGTGATCGGGCGCCGGAAGTCCGACGGGTCGGCGCTGTCCGGGGGCACGGAGACGACCGCGATGGACCTGGAGAAGACGGATGCCAAGGGCAACCTGGTGGTCCCGATCAACGCCCACGCGCGCATCACCCGGCCGGACCAGAACGGCGGCGCGGCCATGCTCCGCCGCCCGTTCTCCTTCCATGACGGCATCGACACCGACGGGGTGCCCGACGCGGGCCTGCTCTTCGTCTGCTGGCAGGCCGATCCCCTGCGCGGATTCGTGCCGGTGCAGCGCAAGCTCGACCGCGGTGACGCCCTGTCGCAGTTCATCCGCCACGAGGCGAGCGGACTGTTCGCGGTGCCCGGCGGGGCGGCGGAGGGCGAGTACGTGGGGCAGAAGTTGCTGGAGGGGTGAGAGTTCACCCCTGTACGGGCTTGTGGGGGATAGCGCTTCCCCGGGCCCATTAGGGTGAGGTCATGCCAGCGAGCTATGCGTATCTCGGTCCTGAGGGCACGTTCACCGAAGTCGCCCTGCGCACGCTTCCCGAGGCGGCCACCCGGGAGCTGATCCCGTACGTGTCGGTCCAGTCCGCGCTCGACGCGGTACGCGCCGGCGAGGCCGAGGCCGCGTTCGTGCCGATCGAGAACTCCGTCGAAGGCGGCATCACCACCACCCTCGACGAGCTGGTCGCCGGCGCACCGCTGATGATCTACCGCGAGGTGCTGCTGTCGATCACCTTCGCGCTACTGGTCCGCCCGGGCACGAAGCTGTCGGACATCAAGACCGTCTCGGCTCACCCGGCCGCGCAGCCGCAGGTGCGCAACTGGCTGAAGAAGCACCTCCCGGACGCCCACTGGGAGTCCGCCGCCTCGAACGCGGACGCAGCCCGCCTGGTCCAGGAGGGCCAGTATGACGCGGCCTTCGCGGGTGAGTTCGCGGCCGCCCGCTACGGCCTGGAGGCACTGGAGACCGGGATCCACGACGCGGAGAACGCCCAGACGCGGTTCGTGCTGGTGGGCCGCCCGGCCCGGCCCGCCGCGCCGACCGGCGCGGACAAGACCTCGATCGTGCTGTGGCAGCGCGACGACCACCCCGGCGGCCTGCGCGACCTGCTCGGCGAGTTCGCCACCCGCGGCATCAACCTGATGCTGCTCCAGTCCCGGCCCACCGGCGCGGGCATCGGCAACTACTGCTTCTGCATCGACGCCGAGGGCCACATCTCCGACCGCCGAATGGCCGACGCCCTGATGGGCCTGAAGCGGATCTGCCTCCAGGTGCGCTACCTCGGCTCCTACCCGCGCGCGGACATGCGACCCGGGGACGTGCAGCCGCCGCGGCTGGGGACCTCCGACGAGGAGTTCGCGGGGGCGGCGGACTGGGTCGCGCGGTGCCAGGACGGGCGTTTCTGACCGCGTCCCGAGCCTGTTCCCGGGCCGGTCGTACCTGCCGATAGTCGTTATCCACAGAAGTTATCCACAGGTCCGCTTCTCGACCTGGGGACAAGTCGACAACGAAGTGTGAGTCAGTCGACAAATCGCCCTACAAGCCCCTGATGCGCCCATCGCCGGGCAGGTCACCCTTCGTCCACCGCTTCCCCTTCCGTAACTCTTCGGGGTGACCTTTTTCCACTCGAAAGCGAGGGTAGAGCGGGTTTGTGGAGGGAATTCACAGGGTGGCCGCGCCACCCGGAGTGATCAATTCCGAAGTCCACAGATCTTGCACACAGCCTGTGGATAACTCTCGCCAGGGTGTGGATCCCTGTGGACAACCGAAGCCCAAGTCCCTTCTCCCGCAAGGGATTCGAGTCAAGGCCGCGCCTGCCGGATGCCTCGTTCCGGGGAGAGGCGTCATCTTTATTGACACTGTGCGCAATTCGCCCATAACGGTACGTAAGTCGCTCTCGGAATAGTGAGTCGTGGGCGGTCACCCCGCACCGGTAGCCTTGGGCGCGTGATTGACCTTCGCCTGCTCCGTGAGGACCCCGACCGTGTGCGCGCGTCGCAGCGCGCCCGTGGAGAGGACGTCGCGCTCGTCGACGCCCTCCTGTCTGCCGACGAGAGGCGCAGGTCGTCCGGCGTCCGCTTCGACGAGCTGCGCGCCGAGCAGAAGGCGCTCGGCAAGCTCATCCCCAAGGCGACCGGCGAAGAGAAGTCCGAGCTGCTGAAGAAGGCGGGCCAGCTCGCCGCCGACGTCAAGGCGGCCGACGCCGAGCGCGACGCCGCCGCGACCGAGACCCAGGAGCTGCTCCAGAGGCTCGGCAACCTCGTCCACCCGGACGTGCCCGTGGGCGGCGAGGAGGACTTCGTCACCCTCGAGAAGCACGGCACGATCCGCGACTTCGCCGCCGAGGGTTTCGAGCCCAAGGACCACCTGGCGCTCGGCCAGATCCTCGGCGCGATCGACGTAGAGCGGGGCGCCAAGGTCTCCGGCTCGCGCTTCTACTTCCTGACGGGCGTGGGCGCCCTCCTGGAGCTCGCCCTGGTGAACGCGGCGATGGCCCAGGCCACCGCGGCCGGCTTCACCCCGATGCTGACCCCGGCGCTGGTGCGACCGCAGTCCATGGCGGGCACCGGCTTCCTCGGCCAGGCCGCCCAGGACGTCTACCACCTCCCCGACGACGACCTCTACCTGGTCGGCACGTCCGAGGTGCCGCTCGCGGCGTACCACATGGACGAGATCCTCGACGCCGACCGCCTGCCCCTGCGCTACGCGGGCTTCTCGCCCTGCTTCCGCCGCGAGGCCGGCTCGCACGGCAAGGACACCCGGGGCATCTTCCGCGTGCACCAGTTCGACAAGGTCGAGATGTTCTCCTATGTCGCTCCCGAGGACTCGCAGGCCGAGCACCAGCGCCTGCTGGAGTGGGAGAAGCAGTGGCTGACCTCGCTGGAGCTGCCGTTCCGCGTGATCGACGTGGCGAGCGCCGACCTGGGCGCCTCGGCCGCCCGCAAGTTCGACTGCGAGGCGTGGATCCCCACCCAGGGCAAGTACCGCGAGCTGACCTCGACCTCGGACTGCGGCGAGTTCCAGTCCCGCCGCCTGTCGATCCGCGTCCGTGAGGGCAAGCAGGTCCGCCCGCTGGCCACGCTCAACGGCACGCTGTGCGCCGTCCCGCGCACGATCGTGGCGATCCTGGAGAACCACCAGCTGGCCGACGGCTCGGTGCGCGTGCCCGAGGTGCTGCGTCCGTACCTGGGCGGCCGGGAGTTCCTGGAGCCGGTGTCCAAGTGAGCGACACGGCTTCCCCCGGAAGCTTCCCGTACCGGCTCGTCGCCACCGATCTCGACGGCACGCTGCTGCGCTCCGACGACACGGTGTCACCGCGCACCCGTGACGCGCTCGCCGCTGCCACCTCGGCGGGCGCCGCGCACATCGTCGTCACCGGTCGCGCGGTCCCGTGGACCCGGCACATCCTCGACGACCTCGGCTACCAGGGCCTGGCCGTCTGCGGCCAGGGCGCGCAGGTCTACGACGCCGGCGCGCACCGCCTGCTGACGTCGGTGACGCTGGACCGGCAGCTGGCCGGGGTGGCGCTGGCCAAGATCGAGGCGGAGGTCGGCCCGCTGTACCTGGCCGCGAGCCGCGACGGCCTCGACGGCGAGGTGCTGGTCGGCCCGGGCTACGTGGTCCAGGGCACGCTGCCCGCCACGCCGTTCACAGACGCGTCGGATCTGTGGACCGCGCCCCTGAACAAGCTGTACATCCAGCACCCGACCCTGTCCGACGACGAGCTGTGCGAGGCCGCCACCCGCATCGCCGGCGGTTTCGTCACTGTCACCATGGCGGGCGCGGGCATCGTCGAGCTGCTGCCCCTCGGCCTGTCCAAGGCCACGGGGCTGTCCCTGGCGGCCCGTCGGCTGGGCCTGAAGGCAGCCGACACGATCGCCTTCGGCGACATGCCCAACGACATACCGATGTTCGCCTGGGCCTCCTACGGCGTCGCGATGGCGGACGCCCACGAGGAACTGGAGGCGGTGGCCGACGAGGTGACGTCCTCCCATGACGAGGACGGCATCGCGGTGGTGCTGGAGCGGTTGCTGGGCTGAGCGTCGGGCCTTCGCCCGGCTCGGTGTGGGGCCGGTCGCCCGGCGTTGGGTGGTGCTCGGCGGAGGATGCACGGATCGAACGTGCGCGGGCCTTTCGACCCGACCACGGTTTAGCAAACCGGTGCCTTACCACTCGGCCAATCCTCCGGGTGGGCGGCCCACGCGATGTGCGATTCGCGTGCTCGAAGCGGCCGCCCCGGGCAGCTCCCCGTGTGGGGCGGGTTCGACGGAGGAGTAGTGGCTACTCCGGATCCCGCCGCGGGCTGCCCTGAAGGGAGCTGGACGTACTGCCGTGCATGGACATCGTCCCGCTCCTCTCCCAGAACGTGGCGCCGGGCTCTCCGCCCGGCAGTGACGACAACCACTCTGCCTGCCGGGCGAATTGGACGCCACTGATTAAATCGGCGGACGGATCGCCGCGGCGCGGCCGGCTACCTTCCTGCGTCACCGGCTACTTCCTGCGCCACCTGCGCCGCCGGACCTTGCTGAAGAACCAGCCCGCGGGCGGCTCGTCGGAGCGCCAGGGCTGCGGCTCCGGTTCCTCACGGCGCCACTTCGCGGCGAGCATCCGGGCACGGGCGGACGGCTCGGAGGTCCCGGCGGAGCGTATGAAGTCCTCGTCCAGTACGACCCCGTCGAGGTCGTCCCGGGTCTCGTCCTGAGCTCTCTCGTCCGCCATCCCGGTCCTCCCAGCCGTCCAACTCCCGTGTGATTCCCCTACATCCCGTTCGCCCAGTGTGCCCGGACAGAGGTGAAGGCTCCGTCAGTGCCGGGGCACGTCACTCCTCGCCGGCGAGGGTGAGGGAGCGCAGCTTCTGTCCGGCGAACCAGGTGGCCAGCACCGTGACGGCCAGCAGCAGCACCGTCGCCGTGGTCAGACCCACGTCCGAGGAGACCAGGTCCCCTCCGGACACCTTCTGGGCCACCGCCAGCGACCACTGCTGGACGCTCAGCGTGCGCGCACCCGGCACCAGGGAGCCGAACAGGGCCTCCCAGACCAGCGCGTAGACGAGACCGAACACCACCGCGTGCCGGGAGACCGTGCCGAGCAGCAGGAACAGGGCCGCGTAGGCGATGGACGCGACCAGCGCGGCCACCGTGTAGGCGACGGCGACCTGCTGGCCGTTGCCGTTCAGGATGAAGCCGACGATGAGCGTCGGCACCGCTGAGAACACCATGGTCACCGCGATCGCGACGATCAGCTTGGTGAAGATGATCGTCGGCCGCTTGATCGGCTTCGACAGCAGGTACACCACCGAGCCGTCGTCGATCTCCGGCCCGATCGCGCCCGTTCCGGCGATGACGCCGATGATCGGCACCATCGTGGCGAGGGCGAGGCCGCCCAGCAGGTCGGCCGCGGTCTGGTCGTCCGCCCCGGCCAGGCCGCGCACCGCCACGGCGATCACGATCAGCAGCATCGGCAGGGCGCCGAGGATGAGGGCCCGGCGCCGGCCGAGCAGGGCCCGGTACGTGAGCCGGGCGACTGTGGGGTCGTACATCAGGGCCTCCTACGCCGCGACGAGGTACGAGAAGACGGACTCGAGGGACTCGTCGGACGGCGAGACCGTGAGCAGCCGGATGCCGTGGTCCCTGGCCACCCGCGGCAGCAGGGCCGTGAAGCGGCCGAAGTCGACGGCCTGGATGCGCAGCGCGCCCTCGGCGAGGTCGACCTCGATGCCGGCCGTCGACGGGTCGGCGATCAGCGCGGCCGCGAGGGCGCGGTCGTCGCTGGAACACACCAGGTAGCGGTGCGGCCGGTCGGTCATCAGGCGGCGGATCTTGCGGAAGTCACCGCTGGCGGCGTGCCGGCCGGCGACGACGACCTCGATGTGCCAGGCGAGTTGCTCGACCTCTTCGAGGATGTGGGACGAGAACAGCACCGTGCGGCCCTCGTCGCCCATGCGGCGCAGCAGGTCCATCAGCTGCATGCGCTGACGGGGGTCCATGCCGTTGAAGGGCTCGTCGAGCAGCAGCAGCGACGGGTCGTGGACCAGAGCGCTCGCCATCTTCACGCGCTGGCGCATGCCCTTGGAGTAGGTCTGGATCTTGCGGTCCTGCGCGTACTCCATCTCGACCGTGCCCAGGGCCTTCTGCGCCGCCTTGGCGCCCAGGCCGTGCAGTTCGGCGTTGGCGAGGACGAACTCCTTGCCGGTGAGGAAGTCGTACATCGCCTCCCGCTCGGGGACGACGCCGATGTGCTTGTAGATCTGCTCGTTGCGCCACACCTCCTGGCCGTCGAGGGTGACCGTGCCGGTGGAGGGGGCCAGGAAGCCGCCCATCATGTTGATGAGGGTGGACTTTCCGGCGCCGTTGGGACCGAGCAGGCCCGTGACGCCGGGGCCGATGGTCATGGTGATGTCGTTGACGGCGACCACGTTGCCGAACCAGCGGGAGACGTGGTCGATGTTGAGCGTGGTCACAGTCCCACCTTCTTGTAGCGGCGCATCAGGAGGCCGTAGCTCGCCGCGTTCAGGCCCAGGGCGACGACGACGTAGACGATGCCCTCGGCGGTGCTCGGGCCCACCCCGCTGGGGGAGGCGGACGTCGCGCCCAGGAACGCGGACTGCACACCGTCGATGATCGTGATCGGGGAGAACAGCCCGATCCACGGCACGGCGTCGCCGCTGCCCTGCGCGTCGGCGATGGCCTGGAGGGTGGAGACCGCGCCGTAGGTGATGGTCAGTACGGCGATCACGGCGGCGATGCCGAAGCCGCGGCGCGGGGTGAAGGACGCGATGACGAGGCCGATGCCGGCGAAGAGCAGTGAGAGCAGTGCCACCGAGACGAGTCCCTGTGCGAATCCCTTGGTCTGGTCGGCGAAGTCGAGCTTGGCCAGCAGCGCTCCCACGTAGAGCAGGAGCAGGGGGCCGGCGGTGAGGATGAAGAGTGCCGAGGCCAGCGCCGCGAACTTGGCGCGGACGTAGTCGGCGGTCTCGATGGGCCGCGAGAAGTACAGCGGCACCGTCTTGAAGCGCAGGTCGCGCGAGACGGACTGGGGTGCCTGCGAGGCGACGTAGAGGCTGATGACCGCCTGCATGATGATCGCGTAGCGCGTGTAGTCGACGGGCAGGGCGTTGGCCTTGGTGGCGACCGCGACGGCGACCATGATGGCCGCGGGCACGCACATCACCACGAGGAGCAGCATCGGCAGCACCTTGGACTTCACCGAGCGGCCGAGGCCGTAGGAGCCGCGCAGGGACTGCGAGTACAGGGAGCGGCGAGCGTAGGCGCGGCCGAGGCGGGGGCCGTCGTAGTTGCGGTAGCCGATGTTGTGGATGCGGGTCTGGTCGCCCGGTGCCGGGGCGGCTGTCCCCGTGGAGTGCTCAACCGCCATGGCCGACCGCCTCCTTCCGCTGCTCGCGCTCGTCGGTGCTGGTGAAGACCTCGGAGATGTGGTGCCGGCGCTGCTCCATGCGCACCAGGCCGAGTCCGAGGTCCGCGATCACGTCCCGGACCACGTCGTACGTCTCCTCACCCTGCGCAGTGAGCAGCAGGACGTGGCCGGCGCCCGGCAGGCCGCTGCCGTCCTCGACGCTCACCCCGCGCGCATGCAGCGCCTCGCGGACCGCGCGGGTGCCGTCCGGGTGCTCGTCGGTGTCCGTGACCTCGATCGCGAGGGTGGTGGTGATCTGCGTGAAGTCCGTGGTGGAGCTGGAGCGCAGGAGTTTGCCGCCGTCGATGACGACGACGTGGTCGCAGGTGCGCTCCAGTTCGCCCAGCAGGTGGGACGTGACCAGGACCGAGATGCCGAAGTCGGTGTGGATCCGGCGGATGAGCCCGAGCATCTCGTCACGGCCGACCGGGTCGAGGCCGTTGGTCGGCTCGTCCAGGAGGACCAGCTGCGGGTCGTGGACGAGGGCCTGCGCGAGCTTGACGCGCTGCTTCATGCCGGTCGAGTAGCCGCCGATGGGGCGGTAGCGCTCCTCGTACAGCCCGACGTGGCGCAGGGTGTCGGCCGTGCGCTCGCGCGCCGCCGTGGGCGGCAGACCGGACATGCGCGCCATGTGGACGACGAACTCGGTGGCCGAGACGTCCGGCGGCAGGCAGTCGTGCTCGGGCATGTAGCCCACCCGCTCGCGGATGGCACCGCCCTTGGTGGCGACGTCGAGACCGAGCACTTCGGCGCGGCCCTCGGTGGCGGGGGACAGACCCAGCAGGATCTTGATCAGTGTGGACTTGCCGGCTCCGTTGGCTCCGACGAGTCCGGTCACACCGGGTCCGACGTCCACGGAGAGCCGGTCAAGAGCGGTCACCCGGGGGAACCGCTTGCTCAGGCTTTCGGTCGCGATCACAGTCACCCTTCGAAGTTAGGGGCCGTGGGCGTGGCGGGCATCACTCCGCAGAGCTGTCTTCGGATCAGCCCTGAGTATTACGGGCCCCTAGGGGAGCTGGTTCTCGAGAGTTACCAGGCCGGGTGGGGCCGGGGCGGAGCCCTATTGACGAACTCTCTAACAACTGCCAGATTCGCCGGATGACGTTGCTGACGGGTGCGCGGGAGCGCAGGGTGCGGGCCGGCGAAGTCGAGCTGTGCGTGGCCGAGATGGGGGACCCCGGGCGGCCCACGGTCGTCCTGGTGCACGGCTACCCCGACAGCAAGGAGGTGTGGTCCGAGGTCGCCGAGCGGCTCGCCGGCCGCTTCCACGTCGTGGCGTACGACGTTCGCGGCCATGGCCGGTCGACGGCCCCGCGGCCGCTGCGGGGCGGGTTCACGCTGGAGAAGCTGACGGACGACTTCCTGGCCGTGGCGGACGCAGTGAGTCCGGACGCGCCGGTGCATCTGGTCGGGCACGACTGGGGTTCGGTGCAGGCGTGGGAGTTCACCACCGTCCGGCGCACCGAAGGGCGCATCGCCTCCTTCACCTCGATGTCCGGGCCGTCCCTCGACCACTTCGGCCACTGGATCAGCAAGCGGGTGCAGCGTCCCAC
The DNA here is from genome assembly GCF_019733245.1 of Streptomyces sp. WAC04114. NCBI lineage: Bacteria > Bacillati > Actinomycetota > Actinomycetes > Kitasatosporales > Streptomycetaceae > Streptomyces > Streptomyces sp. WAC04114. The sequence continues at coordinate 89,677 of NZ_JAIGQA010000003.1, read as the reverse complement.
CCCGCGCCGGGTCGGGCAGCTCCTCGGGCAAGGCGCCCGGTCCTGGTACGTGTACCTGCTGCACACGCCCGTCCTGCCCGAGCTGGCCTGGCGCGGCCCCCTCGGCAAGCGCTGGCCTCGGATGCTGGAGCGCGTCGAGAAGGTGCCCCGGGGCGACTACCCCACCGCGTCCCTGCCGTCGGACGCGGCCCACGGCGCCTGGCTGTACCGGGACAACGTCCGGCCCCGGCTGCGCGGGCCGCGCCCGGACGCGCACGCCCACGCGCCCGTGCAGATCATCACACCCCTGGAGGACCGGTTCCTCTCGGAGCGGCTCCACGACGAACTGGAGCAGTGGGTTCCGCAGTTGACCCGCAGGACGATCCAGGCGGGGCACTGGATCCCGCGGACCCGCCCGGACCGGCTGGCCCACTGGATCGAGGAGTTCGTGACGTCCGTCGAGAGCGGGCGGTCCCCGGTGGCGGCGAACGGCGAGCACGCCGAGCGGTTCGGCGGGCAGCTCGTGCTGGTCACCGGGGCGGGCAGCGGCATCGGGCGGGCGACGGCGCTCGCGTTCGCCGAGGCCGGTGCGCGGGTGGTGGCCGTCGACCGGAACGCGGAGGCCGCGGCCCGCACCGCCGAGTCGGCCCGTCTGCTGGGCGCACCCGACGCCTGGGCGGAGACGGCCGACGTCTCCGACGAACAGGCCATGGAGAAGCTCGCGGACAAGATCACCGCGGAGTACGGAGTGGTGGACGTCCTTGTGAACAACGCCGGGATCGGGCTGTCCGGGTCCTTCTTCGACACCACACCGGAGGACTGGAAGAAGGTCCTCGACGTCAATCTGTGGGGTGTCATCCACGGCTGCAGGCTCTTCGGCCGGCGGATGGCCGAGCGCGGGCAGGGCGGCCACATCGTCAACGTGGCTTCGGCCGCGGCGTACCAGCCGTCCCGGGCGCTGCCCGCGTACAGCACCTCCAAGGCGGCCGTGCTGATGCTCAGCGAGTGCCTGCGGGCGGAACTCGCCGGGCAGGGGATCGGCGTGACGGCGGTCTGCCCCGGCATCGTGAACACCGCCATCACGTCGACGGCGCGGTTCGCCGGGGCGGACGCCCTGGAGGAGAAGCGGCTGCAGAAGCGCGCTTCCCGCCTGTACGGGCTGCGGAACTATCCGCCTGAGAAGGTCGCCCGCGCGATCCTGCGGGCGGTGACGCGCGACGAGGCGGTGGTGCCGGTGACTCCGGAGGCGCGGGGCGCGCGCTGGCTGTCGCGGTGGGCGCCGGGGGCGCTGAGGGGCCTCGCGCGGGTGAAGCCGCCGGTGTGAGGGCTGAAGCCGCTGGCGTGGGGCCAGGACTCAAAGTCCCTTCACTGAGGGCCGGTTGTCCACAGAACCGCCAATTCCCCTGTGGATAACCACACTTGGTTGTGGACCAAACCTGGGAAGTGAAACTCGATCGCGTGATTCCCGTCTCTCACGCACTCTGGTGGGATGGACGAGAGACGCACCGTGACGGTGTCGAAGTACCTGTCGAAGCACCTGCGCCACCAGCCGGAACGCATCGGGCTCACCCTCGACGAGGCCGGCTGGGTCGAGATCGACACGTTGATCGCCGCGGCCGGCGCCCACGGCTTCCGATTCACCCGCAAGGAACTGGACCAGGTCGTCGCCACCAACGACAAGCGGCGTTTCGCCGTCGAAGGCACCCGGATCCGCGCCAGCCAGGGCCACAGCGTGGAGGTCGACCTCGGGCTGGCGCCGGCCATCCCGCCCGCCCACCTCTACCACGGCACCGTCGCCCGCAGCCTGGACGCCATCCGGGCCGAGGGACTCCGGCCGATGAACCGGCACGCCGTGCACCTCTCACCCGACCGGGAGACGGCTACTCGTGTCGGCGCTCGCCGGGGCCGGCCGGTCGTACTGACGGTGGAAGCGGGCGCCATGCACCGCGACGGCCATGTCTTTCACATGAGCGCGAACGGGGTGTGGCTGACCGAAGCCGTCCCGACCCGGTATCTGCGCTTCCCCGAACGGCACTGACCCGCCGCATCCGGCCGACCGCGCACTGTTGCCGTGTTCACCCGAGCACGCATGGTGACTGTTTCACGTGAAACACGGTTCACCCTCGGCGCTCCCTTACGCTCGATGCCATGAGTCTGCGTCTGAGCACCGTGATCCTCCCGTACCGCCGCTGGCACGAAGGCGGCCGTTCGGCCTGGACACGTGCCGAGCAGCTCGGCTTCCACACCGCGTACACCTACGACCACCTGTCCTGGCGTACCTTCCGGGACGGGCCGTGGTTCGGCGCCGTACCGACCCTCACGGCCGCCGCGGGCGTCACCGAACGGCTACGGCTCGGCACCCTGGTGACCTCGCCGAACTTCCGGCACCCCGTGACCCTCGCCAAGGAGCTGATCTCCCTCGACGACATCTCCGGCGGGCGGGTCACGCTGGGGATCGGCGCGGGTGGCTCCGGCTTCGACGCCACCGCGCTCGGCCAGGAACCGTGGACGCCGCGCGAGCGTGCCGACCGCTTCGCCGAGTTCGTCCCGCTGCTCGACCGGCTGCTCAGCGAGGACGCCGTCTCGTACGAGGGTGACTTCTACTCCGCCCACGAGGCACGGAACATCCCCGGCTGTGTGCAGCGCCCCAGGCTGCCGTTCGCGGTGGCCGCCACCGGGCCGCGCGGGATGCGGCTCGCCGCCCGGTTCGGGCAGGCGTGGGTGACGACCGGCGATCCCAAGTTGTACGAGAACGGCACGCCTGAACAGTCGATTCAGGCCATTCGCGGGCAGGCGGAGAGGCTCGACGACATCTGCGCCGAGGTCGGCCGGGACATGACCGATCTCGACCGGGTCCTGCTCACCGGATTCACGCCGGACCGCGTCGCCCCGCTGCAGTCCCTGGACGCGTTCGTGGACTTCGCCGGGCGGCATGCGGAGCTGGGCTTCACGGAGATCGTGATCCACTGGCCGATCCCCGACTCGCCGTTCGCAACCGACGAGAAGGTCTTCGAGCAGATCGCGATGGAGGCGCCGGCGCAGCTGCGCTGAGCGCGAAGGGATGTGCCGGGGGCTCAGGCGAGGGCCCCTGGTGAAGGACTGCCGGTGAAGGGCCGGCCGGTGAAGAGATCCTGGTGAGGACGGTATCCACTCACCTGTGCGGAGCCCTGCACGCCCGTGCAGGCATGTGCGGGACAATGGCCGGGTGACCTCAGCGACCCGACAGCACGAGACCGCGGCCGAGACACTCCCGCCGCGCCTGATCGCCACCGACCTCGACGGCACCCTGCTGCGCGACGACAAGTCGGTGTCGCCGCGCACGGTCGCCGCGCTGGCCGCCGCCGAGGAGGCGGGCGTCGAGGTCTTCTTCGTCACGGGCCGCCCGGCCCGCTGGATGGATGTCGTCAGCGACCACGTGCACGGCCACGGCCTGGCGATCTGCGGCAACGGCGCCGCCGTGGTCGACCTGCACGGCGGACCCGGCGCCCACCGGTTCGTGATGGTGCGCGAGCTGGCCCGGGAGAACGCCCTGGACGCCGTACGGCTGCTGCGTGACGCGGCGCCGGGCACGGTGTACGCGGTGGAGCAGACCTACGGCTTCTACCAGGAGCCGGCGTACCCGAAGCTCCACATGGAGATACCGGACAGCCTCGCCCCGGCCGAGGAGCTGCTGGGCCCGGACCACCCGGCCGCCGCGGAACCGGTGCTGAAGATCCTCGCCTACCACCCCGAGATCGACCCCGACACCTTCCTGACCCTGGCCCGTCTCGCCATCGGCGACCGCGCCAACGTCACCCGCTCCAGCCCCAGCGCCCTGCTCGAGATCAGCGGCCCCGGGGTCTCGAAGGCCAGCACCCTCGCCCTGTGCTGTGCCGAGCGCGGCATCTCGCACGAGCAGGTCGTGGCCTTCGGCGACATGCCGAACGACGTGGAGATGCTGACCTGGGCGGGCCGGTCGTACGCGATGGGCAACGCGCACCCGGACGTGATCGCGGCCGCCTCGGGCCGGACGGTCGCGAACAACGACGACGGGGTGGCCGTCGTGATCGAGCAGCTGCTGACGGAACTGCCGTAGCCGCGGGCGCGGGGTGTCTCAGAGGGACACCCCGCGCGCCGACAGCCACGACACCGGGTTCACCGCCGAGCCCGACTCCGGTGTGACCCTGGCCTCGAAGTGCAGGTGCGGCCCGGTGGAGTTGCCTGTGGTGCCCGACTGGCCGATCCACTGCCCGGGGCTGACGCGCTCCCCCTGGTGGACCGCCGAGGACGCGAGATGGGCGTACTGCGTGTAGTAGCCGCCTGCGTGCTTGAGCACGATCTCCATGCCGAAGGGACCGCCGCAGGACACCTTCACGACCCGGCCCGCGCCCACCGCCCGCACCGGAGTGCCGATCGGTACCGCGAAGTCCTGCCCGGTGTGCCGGTTCGACCACCGCGCACCGCCGCTGCCGTAGGACGCCGACAGCTCGTACGTCTCGACCGGCGCGACCCAGTCGCCATCGGCGAAGCCCGTCGCCGGCTGATCGAGCCGGACGGCCCCGCGGCACGCCCCGGCGGCGACCGCCGCGTCCGCCTGCCCCTGGAGCTCTGAGCGGGCCGTCTCCAGCTTCTGCTCGATGTCCGCCTTCAGAGCGGCGAGTTGGACATTGCGCTTCTCCAGCGCCTGCCACTGGGCCGCGGCCCTGGCCTCGTCCGCCGCGAGCCGGGCCTCGGCCCGCTTATTCTTGGAGATCGCGTTGTTCACCGCGAGATCCGCCTGCGAGAAGGCGTGCTGACCTCGCATCAGGCTCTCGGGACTGTCGGCCAGGATCATGTGGGCGGCCACCGGCAGACCCCCACTGCTGCGGTACTGCGCCCGCGCGATCCGGCCCAGATCCTCGTGCAGGGCGGCGATGTGCCGCCGCTGCGCGTCCAGGAGGGCCTCCACACGCTGGGCCTCGGCTCGCTGAGCTTCGGCCTCCTTGCGCCCGGCCTCGTACTGCTGCGTCGCCACCGCGGCCTCCTCGTACAGCCGCACGACCTCGGCGCTGAGGCCGGTGACCGGGCCGATGCCGGTGCCGGTGTCGCTCCCGGGATCCTTGCCGGCCGCCGTCGGCCGGGCCGCGAGCACGGCCAGCGCGCACAGCAAGACCGGAACCAGCAGCCGATGACGGCGATATGAGCGCATGTCAGCGATCGTCACCCAGCACTGCCGACCCGGTCCTGTTCACGTCGTACGGCCGGGGGACCGGCTGCGCCGAACGGCCCAGCGCGCGCCGATTCCGGCCGTCGGCCGAGGGCGCCGGGACCGAGGGCAGCCGAGGTCAGGGTGCAGGAGCCAGGACGCCGGGTAGAGGGTGGGTGGACGTCAGACGCCGGGGTAGTGGACGCGAACGTCAGGCGCCGGGGCCGAGGCCGCCGAGAACGACGGCAGCCGAGGTCAGGGCGCCGGAGCCAAGACGCCGGGGTAGAGGACGCCGACGTCACGCGTCCAAGACACCGGGGTAGAGGACGCGCGGACGTCAGGGCCGAGACCGAGGGCGCCGACGTCACGCGCCCGGCCGGGGGCGCCGACTTCAAGGCGTCGAGGCCGAGGTCCTACCGTGCCCCCACCAGCGACTCCGCCGCCGACTCCCGCTCCGCCATCCCCCGCAGCGGCCCGTCCGCCGCCAGCAGCTCGGCGTACGGTCCACGCTGCACCACCCGTCCCTCGTCCAGCACGATCACCTCGTCGACCGCTTCGAGACCCGCCAGCCGGTGCGTGATCAGCAGCGTCGTCCGGCCCGTGGTGGCGGCCAGCAGATCGGCGGTGAGCGCGTCGGCGGTCGGCAGGTCGAGGTGCTCGGCGGGCTCGTCCAGCACCAGGACGGGGAAGTCGGCGAGCAGCGCACGGGCCAGCGCCAGCCGCTGCCGCTGCCCTCCCGACAACCGCGCCCCGTGCTCGCCGACGAGCGTGTCGAGCCCGTCGGGCAGGCTGTCGGCCCAGTCAAGCAGCCGGGCACGGCCGAGCACGGCGCGCAGGTGCTCCTCGCCGGCGTCCTTCCGGGCTAGCAGAAGGTTCTCGCGCAGAGAACTGTCGAAGAGGTGCGCGTCCTGCTCACACAGCCCGACGAGGCCCCGGACGTCGTCACCGCGCAGCCCGTACGCGTCCACGCCCGCCAGCGTGTACGTGCCACCCTGCGCGTCCAGGAAGCGCAGCAGCACCTGCGCCAGCGTGGTCTTGCCCGAGCCGGAAGGGCCGACCACGGCGATCCGGCGGCCCTCCTCGAGGGTCAGGTCGAGCCCGGCGAGCGCGTCCCGGTCCTGCCCGGCGTGCCGGGCGGTCAGCCCCGTGACGACAAGCGGGAACGGTGTCGCGGGCGCCTGCCGGGGCCGCTCGGGCTCCCGCACGGGCTCCGGGGCGTCCAGCACCTCGTACACCCGCTCCGCGCTCCGCCGCACACGCTGCCGGTACTGCACGGCGAGCGGCAGCCCGAGCACGGCCTCGAAGGCGGCGAGCGGGGTGAGGACGACGACGGCCATGGTCACACCGTCGAGCCGCCCGGCGGCGACCGCCTGCGCGCCGACCAGGGCGGCCGCTGTGACGGTCAGTCCGGAGATCAGCGCGGTGAGGCCGTCGCCCAGGGCCGTGGCGGTGGCGGCGCGCGAGGCGACCCGGGTGAGTACCCCGTCGGCCTCGCGCGTCCGGGCGGTCCGTGCGGGCAGTGCACCGGCGACGGTCAGTTCCGCGGTGCCGGTGAGCAGGTCGGCCACCCGCGTCGCGAGCACGCCGCGGGCGGGCGCCAGCCTGTGCTCGGCCCGCCGGGCCACCGCGCCGGTGATCAGCGGCACGCCGACCCCCGCCGCCAGGAGCCCCGCCGCGAGCACCGCGCCGGCCTCGGGCAGCAGCCATGCCGTGAAGCCGACCGACGCGGCCGACACGACGACGGCCGCCCCGGCGGGCAGCAGCCACCGCAGCCAGTAGTCCTGCAGCGCGTCCACGTCCGCGACCAGCCGGGACAGCAGATCGCCCCGGCGGACCCGGCGCAGCCCGGCCGGCGCCAGCCGCTCCAGCCTGCGGAACACCGCGACCCGGGTGTCCGCCAGCATCCGCAGCACGGCGTCGTGCGACACCAGCCGCTCGGCGTACCGGAAGACGGCCCGCCCGATCCCGAACGCCCGCGTCGCGGTGACGGCCATCATCAGATACAGCACGGGCGGGTGCTGGGAGGCCCGCGAGATCAGCCACCCGGAGGTGGCCATGAGCCCCACGGCACTGCCCAGCGCGAGGCTCCCGAGCAGCAGCGCGAGTCCCAGGCGTCCGCGCCGGGCGCCGGACATGGCGCGGACGCGTGCGAGGACATCGCCTGAAGCCGGCTCTTCGACGGGCTCGGCCGGGACGCGCACCTCGACCTCGTCGGATCGCGTTCCGGCCCCCCGGGCCACGGCGGGCACCACGGGCAGGGCAGCGCTGGTCGCGGACTCCTCGAGCCGCACCACCCGGTCCGCGACCTCCAGCAGCGCCGGGCGGTGCACCACCAGCAGGGCCGTTCGGCCGGCCGCGAGGCGCCGCACCGCGGCCACGACCTCGGCCTCGGTGGCCCCGTCGAGCGCCGCCGTCGGCTCGTCGAGCAGCAGCACGGGCCGGTCCGCGAGGAACGCCCTGGCCAGCGCGAGCCGTTGCCGCTGCCCGGCGGACAGGCCCGCGCCGTCCTCGCCGAGCGCGGTGTCGACGCCCTCGGGCAGCGCGTCGACGAAGTCCAGTGCCCCGGCGTCTCGCAGGGCCCGCCGTACGGAGTCGTCGTCGGCGCCGGGCCGCGCCAGGCGTACGTTCTCGGCGATCGTCCCGGCGTACAGATGCGGACGCTGCGGCACCCACGCGATCCGGGAGCGCCACTCGTGAAGGTCGGCATCGGCGAGGTCGACCTCCCCCACCCGCACCCGCCCCTCGGCCGGTCGCACGAACCCCAGCAGGACGCTCAGCAGCGTCGACTTGCCGGCGCCGCTCGGCCCCACCAGCGCGACCGTTTCCCCGGGCGCGACACCGAAGGACACGTTCGAGACGGCGTCCGTGGACCGCCCCGGGTACCGGACGGTCACGCCCTCGAACGACAGCGCACCCTCCGGCACGCCCGCGGAGCCGGACGCCGGGACGGGCGTCTGAAGGACCTCGAAGATCTCCTCTGCGGCGGCGAGCCCCTCCGCCGCCGCGTGGTACTGCGCCCCGACCTGCCGCAACGGCAGATACGCCTCGGGCGCGAGGACCAGGATGACGAGGCCGATGTACAGGTCCATCTCGCCGTGCACGAGCCGCATGCCGATCGTGACGGCGACCAGCGCCACCGAGATCGTCGCGAGCAGTTCCAGGGCGAAGGAGGAGATGAAGGCGATCCGCAGCGTCCGCATGGTCGCCTGCCGGTATGCGCCGGTGATGCGTCGAATGGACTCGGCCTGCGCCTTGGCCCGCCCGAAGACCTTCAGCGTCGGCAGCCCGGCGACGACATCCAGGAAGTGCCCGGACAGCCGCGACAGCAGCCGCCACTGACGGTCCATCCGGGACTGGGTCGCCCAACCGATCAGCACCATGAAGACCGGGATGAGCGGCAGGGTGCCCACGACGATGGCCGCCGACACCCAGTCCTCGGTGACGATCCGCGCCAGGACCGCCACCGGCACGACGACCGCGAGCCCCAACTGCGGCAGATACCGCGAGAAGTAGTCATCGAGGGCGTCCACGCCCCGGGTGGCCAGGGCGACCAGCGAACCGGTCCGCTGCCCGCTCAGCCAGCCCGGCCCCAGCGCTGCGGCACGCTCCAGCAACCGCCCCCGCAGCTCGGACTTCACCGCCGCGCTCGCCCGGTGCGCGGCGAGCTCGGTGAGCCAGCCCACCAGCGCCCGTCCGACCGCGACGGCGGCCAACAGCAGCAGGGGAGTGGCGAGCTCGGACACCGCCATGCGGTGCTGGAACGCCCCCACCACCACCTCGGCGATGAGCATCGCCTGCGCGATGACCAGGCCCGCCCCTACGGCCCCCAGGGCCACGACCGCCACCAGGAAGACCCGGGTGGCACGGGCGTACCGGAGCAGGCGCGGATCGATTGGTTTCACGTGAAACACACCTCAGTGCACGGTCTCGGCGATGTGCTGCGTACCGATCCGCTTGCGGAACACCCAGTACGTCCAGCCCTGGTAGAGCAGGACGACCGGAGTGGCGATCCCGGCACACCAGGTCATGATCTTCAGCGTGTACGGGCTGGACGAGGCGTTGGTGACCGTCAGGCTCCAGTCCGGGTTCAGCGTCGACGGCATGACGTTCGGGAAGAGCGTCAGGAAGAGCATCGCCACCACTGCCACGATAGTCAGCCCCGACAGGGCGAACGCCCAGCCCTCACGGCCGGCCCGGGCCGCGACCAGGGCCACGAGGAGCGACGCCACGGCCACGACCATCGCCACGAGCGATGCCCCGTCGCCCCGGTCGGACTGCGTCCACAGCAGGAAGACGAGCGCCAGCAGAGCGGTCACCAGCCCGACGCGCAGCGCCAGCTTCCGCGCCCGCTCCCGGATGTCCCCGACGGTCTTGAGCCCGACGAACACCGTCCCGTGGAAGGTGAACAGCGACAGCGTGACCAGACCGCCCAGCAGCGCGTACGGGTTGAGCAGATCCAGGACGCCACCGGCGTAATTGAAGTCCTGGTCGATCTTCACGCCCCGCACGATGTTGGCGAAGGCCACGCCCCACAGGAACGCGGGCAGCAGCGAGGCCCAGAAGATCGCCGTCTCCCAGTTGCGCTGCCAATTCTCCTCGGGCCGCTTCACCCGGTACTCGAAGGCGACACCCCGGACGATCAGGCAGACCAGGATGAGCAGCAGGGGCAGGTAGAAGCCGGAGAAGAGCGTCGCGTACCACTCGGGGAAGGCGGCGAAGGTCGCGCCGCCCGCCGAGAGCAGCCACACCTCGTTGCCGTCCCAGACGGGGCCGATGGTGTTGATCAGCACCCGCTTCTCGGGCCGGTTGCGCGCCAGCAGCTTCGTGAGCACACCGACCCCGAAGTCGAAGCCCTCCAGGAAGAAGTAGCCGGTCCACAGGACGGCGATCAGGACGAACCAGACGTCGTGCAGTTCCATGACTGTGCAGCTCCCTCGGCCTAGTACGAGAAGGCCATCGGCTTGTCGGCGTCACGGGAGTCGCCGCCGATCTTGGTGGGCGGGTTGAGGTCGGCCTCGGTGAGCTCCGGCGGGCCCGCCTTGACGTACTTGACCAGCAGCTTGACCTCGATGACGGCGAGGATCGCGTACAGCGTGGTGAAGACGACCATCGAGGTGATGACCTCGGCCTGGGAGACACCGGGGGAGACGGCATCACGCGTCTGGAAGAGGCCGTAGACGACCCACGGCTGGCGGCCCATCTCGGTGAAGATCCAGCCCCAGGAGCTGGCGATCAGCGGGAACCCCAGGGTGAGGATCGCGATGCGCCAGTACCACTTGGTGAGGGTGGGGCCGAGGGCCTTCTTGGGCAGCAGCACGAGATGCGGCACCTCGTCGTCGCCCACCCTCAGGTGCTGCGGCAGCATGAACTTCTTGCGGGTCAGCCAGAGCCCGGCCAGGCCGATGGCGAACGACGTCATGCCGAAGCCGATCATCCACCGGAAGCCCCAGTAGGCCACGGGGATGTTGGGCCGGTAATCGCCGGGGCCGTACTTCTCCTGCTCGGCCTTGTTGACGTCGTTGATGCCAGGCACGTACGAGGTGAAGTCGTCCTTCGCGAGGAAGGACAGCAGGCCGGGGATCTCGATGGCGACCTTGTTGTGGCCCTTGTCGACGTCGCCCACGGCGAAGATGGAGAAGGGCGCCGGCTTCTCGCCGTCCCACAGCGCCTCGGCCGCGGCCATCTTCATCGGCTGCTGCTGGTACATGATCTTGCCGAGCACGTCGCCGCTGATCGCGGTGAGGAGGCCGCCGATCACGACGGTGACGAGGCCCAGCCGCAGCGAGGTCTTCATCACGGGGACGTGCTTCTTGCGGACCAGGTGGAAGGCGGCGATGCCGACCATGAAGGCGCCACCGGTCAGGAAGGCCGCGGTCAGCGTGTGGAAGACCTGGGCGAGCGCGGTGTTCTGGGTGAGCACCAGCCAGAAGTCGGTGAGCTCGGCCCGGCCCTTCGTCTCGTTGATCTTGTAGCCCACCGGGTGCTGCATCCAGGAGTTGGCCGCGAGGATGAAGTAGGCCGACAGGATCGTGCCGATCGAGACCAGCCATATACAGGCCAGATGGATCTTCTTCGGCAGCTTGTCCCAGCCGAAGATCCACAGGCCGATGAAGGTCGACTCGAAGAAGAAGGCGATCAGGGCCTCGAAGGCCAGCGGCGCACCGAAGACGTCACCGACGAAGCGCGAGTAGTCGGACCAGTTCATGCCGAACTGGAACTCCTGCACGATGCCGGTGACCACGCCCATCGCGATGTTGATCAGGAAGAGCTTGCCCCAGAACTTCGTCGCTCGGAGGTACTTCTCCTTCTCCGTCCGCACCCAGGCGGTCTGCAGACCGGCCGTGAGCGCAGCCAGCGAGATCGTCAGGGGGACGAACAGAAAGTGGTAGACGGTGGTGATGCCGAACTGCCATCGCGCCAGGGTCTCCGGCGCCAGAGCCAGGTCCACGTCGCCGCTCCTTACCTACGCTTGTGAAAGCGTTCACATTCACAAGCCATTATGCAGCACGGACTTTCGAGCCCTGGAGGGGGTCCCCTGTCTCCCCCGTCACAGTCGACCTCTTGGCCCGAACTTCAACATACTGTTGAATCGACAGCATGCGGACACCGACATCGGTACAGATACGGATCTCCTGGCCGGCCGGCCATCTCGACGCGTCGCTCGTCGACACCCCGACCAGCCAGGTCCTGGTCAAAGCGCTGCCCCTCGTCTCCACCGCCCGCACCTGGGGCGAGGAGGTGTACTTCGACACAGGGGTGTCGATTTCACGTGAAACAGACGCCCGTGAGGTCGTCGAGCCGGGCACCGTCGCCTTCTGGACCGACGGCGATGCCCTCGCCCTCCCCTACGGACCCACGCCGATCTCCCGGGGCGACGAGTGCCGCCTCGCCGGCCCGTGCAACGTCCTGGGCCACCTCGACGGCGACCCCGGCCTGCTCGCGACCGTGCGGGACGGCGACCCCGTACGCGTGGAACTCCTGGACGCCTGACCTGACTCGCGGGGCCCTGCACCTTCCTGCGGAGCCTCACCACTCCTTGGGGACCTTCGGCCCTCGCCGAGCCCTACTGCTCCTTGAGGAACCCTTCCGCCACCTTCAGGAAGATGTCGTTCGCCTCGGCCTCCCCGACCGTCACCCGCACACCCTCGCCCGGGAACGGCCGGATCACCACGCCCGCCTGCTCGCACGCCTGCGCGAACGCGATCGTGCGCTCCCCCAGCCGCAGCCACACGAAGTTGGCCTGGGTCTCGGGCACCGTCCAGCCCTGCGAGCGCAGCCCGTCGACCACGCGCGTGCGCTCGCACACCAGCGAGCCGACCCGGCCGAACAGTTCGTCCTCGGCCCGCAGTGAGGCGATCGCCGCCTCCTGAGCGAGCTGGCTCACGCCGAACGGCACCGCCGTCTTGCGCAGCGCCGCGGCAACCGGTTCGTGGGCGATGGCGAAACCGACGCGCAGGCCGGCGAGGCCGTACGCCTTGGAGAAGGTCCGCAGGACGCAGACGTTCGGCCGGTCGCGGTAGATCTCGCGACCGTCCGGCACCTCGGGGTCGCGGATGAACTCGCGGTAGGCCTCGTCGAGGACCACCAGCACATCGCTCGGCACCCGGTCGAGGAAGCGTTCCAGCTCAGCCCGCTGTACCACCGTGCCGGTCGGGTTGTTGGGGTTGCAGACGAAGATCAGCCGCGTGCGGTCGGTGATCGCGTCGGCCATCGCGTCGAGGTCGTGCACATCACCGGCCGTCAGCGGCACCTGGACCGACGTCGCGCCGCTGATCTGCGTGATGATCGGGTACGCCTCGAAGGACCGCCAGGCGTACATGACCTCGTCGCCGGGGCCTGCGGTGGCCTGGATCAGCTGCTGGGCGACGCCGACCGAGCCGGTGCCGGTGGCCAGGTGGGAGGGGGGCACTGCGAACCGCTCGGACAGCTCGTTCATCAGCCCCGTACAGGCCATGTCCGGGTAGCGGTTGAAGTTACCGGCCGCCGCCGTCACGCTCTCCATCACGCCCGGCAGCGGCGGATACGGGTTCTCGTTGGAGGACAACTTGTAGGCCACCGGACCACCTGCCGCGGCGGGCTTGCCCGGCTTGTAGGTGGGGATCCCCTCCAGCTCGGCGCGCAGCTTGGGGCTCGTCTCGCTCACCGCAGTCCTCCTCGTGAAGACCGGCGGCCCATGACCGCCACCGACATCCAATACTGCTCACCATATGAGGATTCAGCGCCGCTGCGTATAGCCACGGCCGAGCGGCCGGCTCCGGCCTCGTCCGTACCACCGGCATCAGGGGCATCACCACACCAAGGCGTACGAATCCGGGGGCGCGCTGCACATATATCTATGCGCCGGTGGTGTACGCCGTGGCGCGCATCCCCCGTGCAGGTGAGTTGAGACCTCTTCGCAACATCGACCCCTCGACAGGCCTGTGCGTGCCGACAAGACACGTATTGGCTTGAGAGCGCTCAACACCCTTGGTTTCGCAAGCAATTGGGGTTAAATGATCATGCAGAAACGTGCCTGTCAAGGCGTGCATATGCGTCCGCACTACCCCACCGCATGAGCCCTACTATCGGCTCGCCATGACAGCAGCAGGGAAGCACCAGGTGAGCCGCGCGGAAACCTCACGGCGAGGCAGTCGGCCGGGTCGGGCCGGCATCAGAGACGTGGCCGCCGCCGCCGGAGTCTCCATCACGACCGTCTCCGACGCCCTCAACGGCAAGGGCCGGCTCCCGGACGCCACCCGGCGCCATGTCCGGGAAGTCGCCGACCGGCTGGGCTACCGGCCCTCAGCCGCGGCCCGGACCCTCCGTACCGGCAAGTCGGGACTCATCGGCCTGACCGTGACCACGTACGGGGATGAACCTTTCACCTTCACGGAGTTCGCGTACTTCGCCGAGATGGCGCGGGCCGCCACCTCAGCCGCGCTCGCCCGCGGCTACGCCCTCGTCATCCTGCCCGCGACGTCCCGCCACGACGTGTGGTCGAACGTCGCCCTGGACGGCACGGTCGTCATCGACCCCTCCGACCAGGATCCGGTCGTCAGCGAACTCGTCCGGCAGGGGCTGCCGGTCGTCTCCGACGGCCGCCCGGCCGGGGCGCTGCCGGTCACGGCCTGGGTCGACAACGACCACGAGGCCGCCGTCCTCGGCATCCTCGACCACCTGGCCGACGCCGGCGCCCGCCGCATCGGCCTGCTGACCGGCACGTCCACGGACACGTACACCCACCTGTCGACCACCGCGTACCTGCGCTGGTGCGAGCGCGTCGGCCAGGATCCGGTGTACGAGGCCTACCCGGCGCACGATCCGTGCGCGGGCGCCGTCGCCGCCGACCGGCTCCTAGCCCGGCCCGACCGGCCCGACGCGGTCTACGGACTGTTCGACCCGAACGGCACCGATCTGCTCGCCGCCGCCCGCCGCTACGGCCTGCGCGTCCCCGAGGACCTGCTGCTGGTCTGCTGCAGCGAGTCCACGGTGTACGCCAACACCGAGCCCCCCATCACCACGCTCTCCCTGAAGCCGCGCCGCATCGGCACGGCGGTGGTCCAGCTCCTCATCGACGCCATCGAGGGAGTGGACTCCGACCACACGGTGGAGCAGGTGATACCGACGGAGCTGATCGTGCGCACCTCGTCCCAGCGACGCCCGCCGCGCACGACGGTCAGCCCGCCGCGTTCACCCGAGGGGACGTAGACCCCCACCCGGGTCGATGGAAGGTCGTACTCCTGGGGAGAAACAGGGCCGGTCCCCCGGAGAGAAGGGATCGTTCTCGCGAAGAGAAGAAGAGCGAGGACGGTCACACGGTGGTCAAAGCCCGGCCCAATCGGGGCGAAAGCCGCGGTGAACTGGACTCTTGCTCTGATTCACCACCCCTGGGTCATCACATGGCGCGATCCGCATTCCTATGATGGGCCCACGACACCCGCGGGCCGCTACGACCAGGCAGTCCGATGCGGTGCAAAGCGGCGCGATGGTGGAGGGGTCGATGACTCAGGGGGCCGGTCAGGGACCCGAGGTGGAGCGGACGGCGACGCTGCGCGACTTCCGGGTGCCCGCGTACGTCCACGAGGCCGGTCCGCACGTCCACAGCGTCCACCCCGGCGAGGTCGCCCCGCCGCGCGAGGAGGCCTACCCCGAGGGGTACACGCCGACCCAGCGCGACCTTCCCGTCGTCAATCGGGGTGACACTGTCCAGGTGACCGTGGACCCCGAGACCGCCGCCGCCCCGCAGACCTCCACCGGGCAGGGCCCGCTGTACGTCGTGGGTGACGTGCACGGCTACCTCGACCAGCTGGTGTCGGCCCTCCAGGAGAAGGGCCTGCTCGACGCCGCCGGCAACTGGTGCGCGGGCACCGCCCGGCTGTGGTTCCTCGGCGACTTCACCGACCGCGGCCCCGACGGCATCGGCGTCATCGACCTGGTGATGCGGCTGTCCGCCGAGGCCGCCGCGGCCGGTGGCTACTGCAAGGCGCTCATGGGCAACCACGAGCTGCTGCTGCTCGGCGCGAAGCGGTTCGGCGACACCCCCGTCAACTCCGGCGCGGGCACCGCCACCTTCCAGGCGGCCTGGCTGCTCAACGGCGGCCAGAAGACCGACATGGACCGCCTCCAGGACCACCACCTGCAGTGGATGTCCCGCCTCGACGCCATCGAGGAGGTCGACGGCCACCTGCTCGTCCACTCCGACACCACCGCCTACCTCGACTACGGCCGCTCCATCGAAGAGGTCAACGACACAGTCCGCGAGACGATCACCCGCAACGACGCGGACGAGGTCTGGGACCTGTTCCGCAAGTTCACCAAACGGTTCTCCTTCCGCGACGAGGGCGGCGCCGACGCCGTGCGCTCCCTGCTCGATACGTACGGCGGCACCCGCATCGTTCACGGGCACAGCCCGATTCCGTATCTGCTGGGCGAGGTCGGCTCCGAGGACGACGAGGACAACCGCGACCCCGTGATCGAGGGACCGCACGTCTACGCCGACGGACTCGCCATCGCCATGGACGGCGGCGTGACCATGGCCGGAAAGCTGCTGGTCCAGCAACTGCCGCTGGATACGTGAACGTTCACCGGGCCGGCGCTCCCGGTCGGAGGACGGGCCGGTGAGGAGCCAATTTCGGTAAACCCCCTGTCACCGCATACCGTCGCCGCTCTACCATCGGCTTATCCGTAGCAGGCTCCCCTCCGTTTCTGCCCGACGGCTCGTCAGCATGCCGAGCCCCAAGCCCTACGGAGCATCGGGGGATGCACATGAACAGCGTTCCGCAGCACCTGCTGAGCGAGGACCGCCAGGAATACGAGCGGATCCTCGATGAGGCGCTGCGCTCCGCACCACACCGTCCGGAACTGGCCGCTGTAGGACAGCGCCTCAACTCCGAACAGCTGCGCACCATGGCGCTGAACGCCACCGCGCTCATCACGGCGGCCGCGTCGACGGAGTACCAGCACTACGTCAAGGTCCGCGACGAACTGCGGCAACCGGCATCGGCCGGCTCACCGGCCCTGCGTGAATCCCGTTCCTCCGAGCCGGGTACGGACGTGTCGGGGCTCGCCGCGACCACGGGAGGGGTCGCCGAGACCGCCGGCGCGGGTGCCGTCGCCGTCGTCGCCGTGCTCGCACCCGTCCTGGCCGGAACGGCCGCGGCGATCTTCCTGCTCGTCGGCTACATTCTGCGGATGCTCGACCCCGAGCAGGGGTTCGCCCGGACCATGCTCACCACGGGCTGGGTGTTCGGCGCCGTGACCGCGGTCGCGATCCTCGTCGCCGCCGTGGGGCTGCTGCTCACCGCCCTGCGCAACAAGCCCACGGCCGAAGGCGGGTCGTACGGCGAACTGCGGGGCGAGGTGGCCCAGGCCAAGGAGGCCTGGCACGAGGCCCTGCTGGAGCGCGGCATCCTGCCCTTCCTGCGGGAGGCTCTGGTCGACCCCGGCGCGGCGACAGCACTGCACCACACGCCTTCGTCCACGCCGGTCAGCCGCATGCCGCACCTCGGCTACGGACGGCCGGGGTTCACCAGCCCGGACGACGGCGACCGCGGCTCGCGCCCCAGCTTCAGCAGTCCGGACTACAGCAGCCCGGACTTCGGCGGGCCGGAGCACCAGCAGGAGTAAGCCCCGTCGTGCCCCTCCGACCTCGCGGCTCGATCGAGCGGATCGAGTGGGCGGATCGAGTGGGCGGATCCGCGTGGGCCGTCGGCGTGGGCGCGTCCGAACGGGCGGACCCGGGACCCGAGCGGGCGGACCCACAGGCCGGGGGACCAACGGCCCCGGGCCTGTGCGCGGCCGAGTCAGTCCGCGATGGGTCAGTCCGCGATGGGCAGGTACACGCGGTTCCCGCTCGCCGCGAACTCCTTCGACTTCAGGGCCATGCCCTCCTCGATCTCGTTCCGGGTGCCGCCGTGTTCACGGCGGATGTCCTGCGAGATCTTCATGCTGAACAAGTCCAGACCGGAGTCACCGCCACCCCGTTGTCGTACCCGGATGGCACAGTGCACCGCCATGAATACTGACCGGTTCTGGAGCATTATCGAATCCGCGCGTTCGTCGGCCGCCATCTCTGGCGTGCCGTTCGACGAGGCCCTGGTGCTGTCATCGCAGCCGCGAGCAGCCACCGTGACGAGGCACTGTTCTACGAGGACGTGAACTACGCCGCCGATGGCGCCTTCGAACGCCTTACGGGAAACCCGGATGCCTTCAACGAGGCTTGGGCCGGGTACCGGTCAGCTGCTCATCAGGACGTCGATGCAACAGACATGGGGGAAGACTTCGACTTCGACGACGCGAATGAGATGTATCGGCGACTGCCCCGTCTGGCGAGGCTCTATCTCGGAGCCGGCGACTAGATGGAGTCGAGATCCAGGAGCCGGCTCACAGGAATCGCGCCCGGTCCACGACCAGGGGACTGACGTCGTCGTCCAGCCCTTCAACAGACGCTCTGCCGTTGCGCACGTAGGCAGATCCGTGCCCTGCAGGCCGGACAGAACGGCCCACGACTACACGAGCCGCGGGCCGTCCCACACGGCTCCGACTAATCCGCCAGCGGCAGGTAGACCCGGTTCCCGCTCGCCGCGAACTCCTTCGACTTCCGGAGCATCCCTTCAGCGATCTCCTCGGACGAGGCTCCCTCAGCCGCCGCACCACCGAACCGCTCTGTGATGCTTTGGCTAATCTTCATGCTGCAGAACTTGGGACCGCACATCGAGCAGAAGTGAGCCGTCTTGGCCGGCTCGGCGGGCAGGGTCTCGTCGTGGAACTCCCGTGCCGTGTCCGGGTCGAGGGCCAGGTTGAACTGGTCCTCCCACCGGAACTCGAACCGGGCGTCGGACAGCGCGTCGTCCCACTCCTGCGCACCCGGGTGTCCCTTGGCGAGGTCGGCTGCGTGGGCGGCGATCTTGTAGGTGATGACGCCGGTCTTGACGTCGTCACGGTTCGGCAGGCCCAGGTGCTCTTTGGGCGTGACGTAACACAGCATCGCCGTGCCCCACCAGGCGATCATCGCGGCACCGATGCCGGAGGTGATGTGGTCGTACGCCGGTGCGACGTCCGTGGTCAGCGGGCCGAGCGTATAGAACGGAGCTTCATCGCAGATCTCCTGCTGAAGGTCGATGTTCTCCTTGATCTTGTGCATCGGGACGTGGCCCGGGCCCTCGATCATGGTCTGTACGTTGAAACGCTTGGCGATCCGGTTGAGTTCCCCGAGCGTCCTCAACTCCGCGAACTGCGCCTCGTCGTTGGCGTCCGCGATCGAGCCGGGCCGGAGGCCGTCGCCGAGCGAATACGTGACGTCGTAGGCCGCGAGGATCTCGCAGAGCTCCTCGAAGTTCTCGTACAGGAACGACTCCTTGTGGTGTGCGAGGCACCAGGCGGCCATGATCGAGCCGCCGCGGGAGACGATGCCGGTCTTGCGGTTCGCCGTCAGCGGCACGTACGCCAGGCGCACTCCCGCGTGGACCGTCATGTAGTCCACGCCCTGCTCGGCCTGTTCGATGACCGTGTCCTTGTAGATGTCCCAGGTCAGCTCCTCCGCCCGGCCGTCGACCTTCTCCAGGGCCTGGTAGAGCGGCACGGTGCCGATGGGGACGGGGGAGTTGCGCAGCACCCACTCGCGCGTGGTGTGGATGTTGCGGCCGGTGGACAGGTCCATGACCGTGTCGGCGCCCCAGCGGGTCGCCCAGGTCATCTTCTCGACCTCTTCCTCGATGGAGGACGTCACCGCCGAGTTGCCGATGTTGGCGTTGACCTTCACCAGGAACCGCTTGCCGATGATCATCGGCTCGATCTCCGGGTGGTTGACGTTGGCCGGCAGCACGGCACGGCCCGCGGCGATCTCGTCCCGCACTACCTCCGGCGCCACGTTCTCCCGGATGGCGACGTACTCCATCTCGGGCGTGATCTCGCCGCGACGGGCGTACGCGAGCTGGGTGACCGCCTCGCCGTTCCTCCCGCGGCGCGGCTGGCGGGGCCGGCCGGGGAAGACCGCGTCCAGGTTGCGGAGGCCGCCACGGGGCGAGGTGTGCTTGATGCCGTCGTCCTCGGGGCGGACGGGACGGCCCGCATACTCCTCGGTGTCGCCGCGGGCGATGATCCAGTTCTCGCGCAGCGGCGACAGGCCCCTGCGGACGTCGGTGTCGACGAGCGGATCGGTGTACGGGCCCGACGTGTCGTACAGCGTGACCGACTGGCCGTTGGTGAGGTGCACCTGACGGACCGGCACGCGCAGGTCGGGGCGGGTGCCCTCGACATACGCCTTGTGCCAGCCGATGGACTTCCCGGCCTCCTCGGACTTCTCGTCCTGAACGGAGGCAGGCGTGCGTGCGTCCTTGCTGGTCATGAGACCTACTCCCTACGCCGGCATTACCCGGTAACAGGTTCGGCGGTCGACGCAGCGATTTCCGTCCGGCGACGTTTCGTGTGAAACATCACTCGAGTCCGGCGATGTTTCATGTGAAACATCGCTGGGACGGAGGTCAGCGCCCTCTCAGCCCGGTGCTCCGAGCTCCCGCGTGTACAAAAGGTGCCTCCACGCTAGCGGCAATTCTGGCGCGGTGAACAGAGGGCCCCCCTCGTTCTTGCGATGATCGGGCGGTGACCACGACGCAGCGTCCCCCCTACCCACCGCCCGAACCGCCCCGCCGGTCCGGCACCGGAAACGGCAACGGCCGCGGTGACGGCCATGATTTCGCCGCCCCGGCCGGACACGGGCCGACCGGGGGGCGGAGCCCCGGGCTCGAGTACGGGCGTGACGCGGGTTTCGGCCCCGGCTCGGGCCCCGGTGGTGAGTACGGGCCGGGCGCCGGTGGCGGCCAGGGTGCCGGTCCCTCCGGTGGCCACAGCGGCCCTGGCGGCCCCGCCGGTGGGCAGGGCCCCGGTGACGGGCACGGCTCCGGACCTCGTGGAGGTGGCGGGCACGGTCAGGGCGGAAGCGACGGACGCGGGCACGGCGGTGGCGACGGACACGGTCACGGGCCCGGTCCCGCCCCGGGTGGCGGGCACGGGCACTCCCACAGCCACGGCCCGGCCACGCCCGTATCCCGGCACCTGCGCAAGGTCATCGCGGCGATCCTGATCCCGTTCGCCGCGGCGGTCCTGGTCGGCCTCGCCGTGCTGTGGCCGGGCGGCGCTCCGTCGCACGAGCGCACCGGCGTCGGCTTCGACCGGCAGACCCAGGACGCCACGGTCACCAAGGTGGTCGAGGTGAGCTGCAAGGAGGCCGGCGCTTCGGGCGTCCCGCCGACCGGCGACACCTCCACCGCCGAGGGTTCCTCAGCGGTGCAGCAGGAGCAGGGCACCTGCAAGCGGGCGACGATCCGGGTCGACAGCGGCGACGACAAGGGCCGTACGTTCACCGAGATCGTCCAGCCCGACCAGTCCCGCCAGCTGCACGAGGGCCAGGAGGTCGTGGTCGCCTACGAGCCCTCGGCGCCGAAGGACCTGCAGTACTCGGTCACCGACATCAACCGCCGTCTGCCCATGGGGCTGCTCGCCGGCATCTTCGCGATCGCCGTCGTGGTCGTCGGACGACTGCGGGGCGTCATGGCCCTGGTCGCGCTGGCCATCAGCTTCATGGTGCTGAACTTCTTCATCCTGCCCGCGATCCTGCAGGGCTCGAACCCACTGGTCGTGGCCGTGGTGGGCGCCAGCGCCATCATGCTCATCGCTCTGTATCTGTGCCACGGCCTGTCCGCCAGGACATCGGTGGCCGTGCTGGGCACCCTGATCTCGCTGCTTCTGATCGGCATCCTGGGCTCGGTGTTCATCGACTGGGCGGCCCTGAGCGGCAACACCGACGACAACACCGGCCTGATCCACGGCCTCTACCCGACGATCGACATGAGCGGTCTGCTGCTCGCCGGCGTCATCATCGGCTCGCTGGGCGTGCTCGACGACGTGACGGTCACGCAGACCTCGGCGGTCTGGGAACTGCACGAGGCCAACCCCTCGATGGGCTGGCGCGGGCTCTACCGCGCGGGCATCCGGATCGGCCGCGATCACATCGCCTCGGTCGTCAACACGCTCGTCCTCGCCTACGCGGGTGCCGCACTGCCGCTGCTGCTGCTGTTCTCGATCGCGCAGAGCAGCGTGGGGACGGTCGCCAACAGCGAGTTGGTCGCGGAAGAGATCGTGCGCACGCTGGTCGGTTCGATCGGCCTGGTCGCCTCGGTGCCGGTCACCACGGCTCTGGCGGCGCTGGTGGTCTCCGCCGACCGCCCCGGCGCGGAGCCGGCCGTGGAAGCATCTGCCGTCCCCGCGCGCGCCGGCAGGGGCCGACGCCGCAAGCGCTGACGCCCCCTTGGCCGACGACGGCGCCCCGTCCTCCGCCGCCCGGCCCGCAAGAGGATCGCCCGGTCATACGAAGATCGCAGGAAGAAGCGTTCCTGCACAGCTCGGCGGCATCCGGTGAAGCGTTACTCCACCGTGCCGCCGGGCCCATGTCTCAACCAGCGCCCTGCTCGGCGAGGATGCGATCCAGCGCCTCGTCGAGGTGCGCATCGAAATCGGCGAGCGAGCCCTCCTGCCCCAGCGGCACCAGCTTGTCCGTACGGTCGAGGAAAGCGACGAGCGGTGCCGTCGACGACCGGAACAACGCCTGGTCACTGCCCACCTGAAGCCGGATCAACACCTCGCCCAGCGCGTCGGGGTCGACGGGCGTGACCCGCACATCGCCCTCCCCGCACGGCCGGCCCACACCGTCGATCAGCAACTCCCGCCCGAAAGCCCATGTCACCGGGGCATCACCGGGCAAATGGAACGTCAGCCGGACGGCATAGGGATCACTGGACTCATAGCGCAGCTCCACCGGAATGCGGAAGGAGAGCTCCTCGGACACGAGGAAGCTCATCATGACCTCTGCTTGCACGGACTCGCGCATCGATAACCCCGTCATTCGCCGTGACTGGCCGGGAACGAACCTCTGACACTTGTGGAATCTTGCTGAACGTACACAGCAGATCACAAGGAGTGAGTTTTCACATACTGATACAGAGCGCGAGTGAGCCGAGCATCGCCCCGATCTCGGCCTGCAACTGCCGCGCCGCGGGCAGCAGACGATCGGCCTGGTGTGCGGGGAGTGAGATGGCCATCGTCGCTGCCGTGGTGCCGAGCGTGAGCGGAATCGCGGCGCAGACGGTGCCCAGGGCGTACTCCTGACGTTCGGTCACCGGTTCCATGCGCCGGATGCGCTCCAGGCGCCGGAGCAGGCTGTGGGTGTCGCGCACCGTGTACGGCGTGAGGGGCTGCACCGGGTAGCGGTCGAGGTGGTCCCGGCGGGCTTCCTCGTCCAGCTGGGACAGCAGGCACTGGCCGACGGCGTGTGCGTGCCCGGTCTCGCGGAAGTCGGCCCACTCCTCGACCGCCGGGGTGCCAGGAGAGTCGGAGACGCACACGACCTCGATCTCGCCCTCGCGGTAGACCGCGTAGTACACGGGCACGCCCAGGACGTCCCGCCAGTGGGCGAGCGCGTCGACGACCGTGCTGCGACGTTTCTGCCGCGCTCCGCTGCTGCTCAGCCGCTCGGCGGCCGCACCGAGGAAGAACAGGCCCTTGTCCCGGCGTAGATAGCCCTCGTGCACGAGCGTGCGCAGCAGGTGGTAGGTCGTGGGCAGTGCCAGCCCGGTCTCGCGGGCCAGTTGCTTGGCGGGGGCGCCGTACTCGTGCCCGGCGACGGTCTCCAGCAGGCGCATCGCGCGCTGCACGGATCCGATGAGGGTCGGCGGAGGTGGTGGTGCGGAGGGGGGCGGTGGACCTGGAGGTGCCGCCGAGCGAGGTTGCGCGGGGACGGTGCGGAGGTGAACGGGGGCGGTGTCAGCCGGGACCAAGGGGCTCTCCCGAAGCGCGAGGGGGCAGCCCGTGCGGAGGAACACGGGTGGGGGTGAATGCCGCTCGCGGGGAAGTCCCCGCGTCGAGTTCCGGACTCTATTCGCCTGCCACCGCGTGCACAGGACCCCGCCGGGAAACTTCCCCCGCCCGAGGGAACCGGTGATTCCAGGCGTTTCCCGCTACCCCCACCGGTTTCCCACGCGCCTCACCAGTCGCTGCGCGACGAAGAGCTCGATGTGAACTTCCGTACGACGTAGATCAGTCCGCCGACCAGTGCCACGAAGACCAGCACCTTGAAGAGCAGTCCGATGACGAACCCGACCACACTGGCGATCAGCCCGCCGAACACGACCAGGGCGATGACCGGCACCGCGATCCACTTCACCCACCACGGCAGTCCCGTGAAGATCTCTCGCATCGCCCTCGTCCTTACCTCTCCGCCCGTTCGAGTGCCGGGTCCTGTCGGTCCTTCTGGATCTCTGATGTCCTGCACTCGATGCTAGGTCCGGGAGGGGGCGAACGGGCGCCTCGCACCCCTTGTCCTCCCCTGACCGAACCCCTAGGGAACCCTGAGGCGGCCCGTCACCTCTCGGGCGGAGAGAACACCACCAGCACCCTCAGGTCCTCGGTGATGTGGTGGAACTTGTGGGCGACGCCCGCCGGCACGTAGACCACGCTGCCGCGCGCCACCTGGGTCGTCTCCAGACCGACGGTGATCGCCGCACGGCCGCTCACGATGAAGTAGACCTCGTCCTGATTGTGCGGCTTCTGTGGATCCTGCTCGCCCGCGTCCAGGGCGTACAAGCCGACCGACATGTTCTGCTCTCGCAGAAACTGCAGGTAGGCGCCCTCGTTGGCGGCGCGCTCCGCCTCCAGTTCATCCAGCCGGAATGCCTTCATCGCCTTGTCCGCCCCTGCCTCTTGTGCCCGCGTCCGATCAGGTCTGCCACGATCAGACACATGAAGAATTTCGTAGTCAAGACAGTCGCCAACGCGGGCGCCCTGGCGGTCGCCGTATGGCTGCTCGACAAGATCACCCTGACCGGTGACAGCACGGTCAAGGAAGTCGGCACGCTGATCATCGTCGCGCTGCTCTTCGGCCTGGTGAACTTCCTGGTCAAGCCGCTCGTCAAGCTCCTCAGTCTGCCGCTGCTGATATTGACGCTCGGTCTGTTCACGCTGGTCGTCAACGCGCTGATGCTGCTGCTCACCTCGTGGCTGGCGGACACGCTCGACCTGAGCTTCCACGTGGAGGGCTTCTGGACGGCCGTCGTGGGCGGTCTGATCATCTCGGTCGTCTCCTGGGCGCTGCACGTCGTGCTGCCCGACGGGGACTGAGCGGACATGAAGTACCGGGTCTGCTTCGTTTGCACGGGCAACATCTGCCGTTCCCCGATGGCCGAGATCGTCTTCCGCGCGCGGGTGGCGGAGGCGGGGCTCGACGAGCTCGTGGAGGTCGACAGCGCCGGCACGGGCGGTTGGCACGAGGGCGACGGAGCCGATCCGCGTACGGTGGCCGTCCTGGAGGACAACGGCTACACCGGCGACCACACGGCCCGGCAGTTCCGATCGTCCTGCTTCTCCCGCCTCGATCTGGTGATCGCCCTCGACTCCGGCCACCTCGGGGCCCTGCGCCGGCTCGCGCCCACGGAGCAGGACGCGGAGAAGGTGCGGCTGCTGCGCTCGTACGACCCCGCCGCCGGCGACGACGACCTCGACGTACCAGACCCCTACTACGGGGGCATGGACGGCTTTGAGGAGTGTCTTGAGATGGTGGAGGCGGCGAGCACCGGTCTGCTCGCCGCAGTGCGCAAGGACGTGGAGGCACAGACGGCATGAGCGATTCCGCAACGGGAGCCGCAGACAACCCGGCGGGCGCCGCGGACGAGGCGACGCGCGCTGCGGACGAGGTGACGGCCGCCGCAGCCCAGCCGACGGGCTCCATGGGCCAGTCGGCCGCGGGCGCCGGAGACGGTACGCGCGCGGTGCGAGCCGGGTTGCCCGAGCCCGTCAAGCACGAGCCGACGCTGCCCGGCCCCGTGTTCGCCGCCCACTTCCACCTGCCGGGCGACCCCACCGGCCCTTACACCTACGGCCGCGACGAGAACCCGACCTGGACGCTGCTGGAGCGCGCCGTCGGCGAGCTGGAGGCGCCTGGCGAGGAGGGTGCCGAAACGCTCGTCTTCGCCTCCGGCATGGCCGCGATCTCGGCCGTGCTCTTCTCCCAGCTGCGCACCGGTGACGTGTGCGTCCTGCCCGACGACGGCTACCAGGCGCTGCCGCTGGTCCGTGCACAGCTGGAGGCGTACGGCATCGAGGTGCGCACCGCGCCGACGGGCGGCGACGCCCAGCTGGACGTCCTCGACGGGGCACGGTTGCTGTGGATCGAGACCCCGTCGAACCCCGGGCTCGACGTGTGCGACATCAGGCGGCTCGCCGAGGCGGCACACGCGCGTGGTGCCCTGGTGGCCGTCGACAACACCCTCGCGACACCGCTCGGCCAGCGTCCGCTGGAGCTCGGCGCCGACTTCGCGGTGGCCAGCGGCACCAAGCAGCTCACCGGCCACGGTGACGTCCTCCTGGGCTATGTCGTCGGCCAAAACGCCGAGGCCATGGCCGCCGTGCGTCGCTGGCGCAAGATCGTCGGCGCCATTCCCGGGCCCATGGAGGCCTGGCTCGCGCACCGCTCGATCGCGACGCTCCAGATGCGGGTCGACCGGCAGAGCGCGACGGCCCTGGCGGTCGCCGAGGCGCTGCGCGAGCGACCCGACGTGACGGGGCTGCGCTACCCGGGACTTCCGGACGACCCCTCGCACGAGATCGCCGCGCGCCAGATGCGGCGCTTCGGGTGCGTGGTGTCGTTCACGCTGCCCACGCGCGAGCGTGCCGACAGCTTCCTCGACGCGCTGCGGCTCGTGGACGACGCGACGAGCTTCGGCGGGGTGCGGTCCACCGCCGAACGGCGTGGACGCTGGGGCGGGGACGCGGTGCCGGAGGGCTTCGTCCGCCTGTCGGTCGGCGCCGAGGATCCGGAGGACCTGGTGGCGGATGTGCTGCGGGCGCTGGACGCGTCGGCCGCCTGACCCTCGTCACGGACGGTCCGAGCCTCCCCCCTCGTGGCTCGGACCGTCCCCCGGTTCCGCGCGCAAGAACCGCGCGACCAAGGCTAGTTGACTCTCTGTCAGTGTCCAATCACAGTAGCGACAGAGACCTATCGACTTATTTATAGTTGAGCGCGGCCGGGGGGGCTGGAGCGGGGGCCGAAGAGGGAGTGTGTGCGGTGGATCTGGCCTTGCTGCGGACCTTCGTGACCGTGCACCGGGCCGGCTCCTTCACCCGCGCCGCCGCTCTGCTCGGTCTCTCCCAACCTGCCGTCACCTCGCAGATACGGACACTGGAGCGGCAGCTGGGCCGCCCCCTGTTCCTGCGACAGGCCCGAGGCGTGACCCCCACGAGCATCGGCGACGAACTCGCCCACAAGGCCGCACCTCATCTCGACGCCTTGGTGGAGATCACCGAGACCGGCCTCGACGACGAATCCTCCTTACGGACGCTGCACCTCGCAGGCCCACCCGAATTCACGGCCGAACGAGCCCTGCCCGCCCTCACCGAGCTGACCGGCGAGGACGGCCAGGGCTTCGCCCTGCGCGCGTCCTTCGGGAACGCCGAGGAAACCCTGGAGGGGCTCTCCGCCGGACATCATGATCTGGCCATCAGCACCGCCCAGCCTCGCGGCCCGCTGCTCACGGCGACTGCGCTCTGCGACGAGGAGCACGTCCTGGTCGCCGCACCGCGCTGGGCCGAGCAGATCGGCACCGGTCAGCCGGACCACAGGCCGGATCCGGCCCTCGAGAAGGTGCCTGTGGTGGAGGTGCACGAGTCGCTGCCGTTCGTCTCCCGCTACTGGGCCTCCGTCTTCGACTCGCCCCCGGCCGCCCCGGGCACAGTGATCGTCCCCGACCTGCGTGCGGTCCTGGCCTGCGCGGTCGCGGGCGCCGGACTGGCGGTGCTGCCCCGCTACCTCTGCGCCGCGGCGCTGGAGCGGGGCGATGTCGTCTCCCTGTACGAGCCCGCCGTGCCGCCGCTGCGCACGTACTTCCTCGTGGTCCGCACCGGGACGCTCGCCATGCCTCATATCGCGCGGGCTCACGAGTGGTTGCAGCAGGCTTCGGCCGACTGGTGCTGAGGCCTTCAGGGGCGGGCTTCGGCCGACGGGCCGGGGCGCTCGGGAGCCCACTTCACTCTGGGAGCTCGGCCGGTGACGTTTCGCGATGTTTCACGTGGAACCAGCCGGGCCACATTTCACTCATGACCGTCCGACCCGTGGTCAAGCGCACCGCCCGCGCCATTCTGCTGGACGGCGCCGACCTGATCTTGATCAAGCGCACCAAGCCGGGTGTGGATCCCTACTGGCTCACCCCCGGCGGTGGAGTCGAACCCAGCGATTCGACCGTCGTCGACGCCCTGCACCGCGAGGTGTACGAGGAACTCGGCGCGAAGATCACCGATGTGGTGCCCTGCTTCGTGGACACCATGGAGCACATCGGGGAGGACGGCGGCGCGACGGGCGTGAAGGTGCAGCACTTCTTCGTCTGCCGTCTGGAGTCCATGGATCCGTCTCTGCGCCACGGCCCCGAGGTCGACGCGCCGGTCGGCGAGTACGAGATCGTGCGCGTGCCCTTCACCCGGGTCGGGATCGCCTCCGTCCATCTCGTGCCGTTGTCGCTGCGGCACTACCTCGACGGCAACATCGAGGGCGTCCTGGCGATGCATGCGCCCGACCTGGGCTGAGACGCGGATCAGCTTCCGGCAGCGACCAGTTCCTCGACGGAGTCGTGCCGTATGCGGTCCGACGGGATGCCGCTGTCCCGCAGGGCGTTCACACCGCTGCGGATCATCCCGGGCGGACCCGAGAGGTAGGCGTCGAACTCGTTCCACGGTCCGTAGGCGCGTACCGCGTCCGGCAACTGCTGGTGCGCCTGCTGGTCGATGATCGCTCTGACCGCCAGCCACGGGTGGGTCTGCTGGAGGCGGAGCATGGTGTCGATGTCGTACAGGTCGTGGTCGGTGCGGGCTCCGTAGAAGACCTCGACGGACCGGCGTTCACCGTGCTCGGCGACGTCCTCGACCAGGGCCTTGATGGGCGCGATGCCCGTGCCACCGCCCACGCAGAGCAGACCACTGTCGGTGGTGTGGTCCACGGTCATGGAACCCGCCGGCGGGCCGAGGCGGATGATGTCGCCGGGGCGGGCACGGTGCACCAGGGCGTTGGAGACCCAGCCCGCCGGGACGGCCTTCACGTGGAACGACAGCAGACCGTCGGAGCGGGGCGCCGAGGCGAAGGAGTAGTGCCGCCAGATCCGCGGCCACCAGGGGGTCTCCAGGCTGGTGTACTGCCCGGCGAGGAAGGGGTACGGCTGGTCGGGGCGGACGGTGACGACCGCGATGTCCGGGGTTCTCATGTCGTGCGTGACGATCTCGGCGTACCACCAGGCCGGCGAACGCAGTTCGTCCGCGGCCGCCGCGTCGATCATGACTTGGGAGATCGTGGTGTAGGCCCGGACCCAGGCCGCCTCCATCTCCGGGTTCCAGACTCCGGCGGCGTACTTGCTCAGTGCGCCGATCAGGCACTCGCCGACGGCCGGATAGTGCTCGGCCCGTGTGCCGTACTTCCGGTGGCCCCGGCCGAGGTTCTGCAGGTAGTCGACGAGGACTTCCTTGTTGTCGATGTGTTCGGCGGCCGTGAGCAGCGCTCTGAGCAGCCGGTCCCGCTGGGTGTCCATCGCGGCCGGGAACAGCGACCGAAGATCGGGGTGGCGGACGAAGAGCAGGGCGTAGAAGTACGAGGTCACCTTGTCGGAGACCGGGGCGACCTCGGCCATGGCGCGGCGAATGAGGACGGCGTCCGGGGACCCCGCTTCGGCCGGCGTGGGGGTGACCTCTTCTGCGCGCGGGATCGGGGCGGGCCGCTGGGCGGGAACCTGCTCCTCGGCGGCAGCCGTGGGCGGTGGAGCCACGGTGGAGGCGAAGGGCGTCGGGGTGAGCGCTGTCGGTACGGGGCCCGGCGACGGAGCGGTGGCAAGGCTCGAGACCGCTGGGGAAGGGGCGTGCTGCGCGGCAGGAGGGGCGGACCGGGGTATCGACTTCGGAGCTCCACCCCCCTCCGGCGCGCCCCTGCTCGCGCCGTCGGTGGGCGCGGAGGTGTCGTCTGCCGGTCCTTCCGAGGCGGCGCCGGGCCTGCCGACCGGGCGTATCGCGGCCGGTCGACGCCCTTCTGCCGGCCTGTCCGCGGTTCCGGCGTCGCTGTCCGGCGGTGCCGTCGGGTTCTTGCGGGGTGTGAACCAGCCGCCCCCGCCGCCAGAAGTGCCGTTGTCGGCCGACGTGGTGGTCGGAGCGTCCATGGTGTGCCTCGCCTCGAGCATCTTTCGGTCGGTCTGCGCACTTCCCCAGGTCGGAAGGTGCCTGCTTTCCCCCGTGGACGGTCTGTGTTCCCATCCCTGTCGCGGCCAATGCGGCCACATTCAACCCGTATTCCGGCTCCGTACGGACAAGTAAGGCGAGAGTGTGACACTGGCCGCAGCAACTCTCATCGAGCTTCCCACTCGCCATGACGCTTCCGTCGCATAACCGGAAACGCGGGTCTTCGATCTCTCCGTCCCGTTAGGCTGCGTTGCCCTTCACTCGGCCCGCGCGGGATGCGTCGTCCCATCCCGGATGCGAACCGGAGTCGACCCTACCGGCCACCGCCGCGCACACAAGTCCCCCCTCGCCTCGTCACGAATACGGGCACGCGGCGAACCATCAAGTCCGTCAACTATGGGACAAGAAGACCCCGTTCAGCGCCTCGATCCGACATCCGGTGTTCTTACGTGTTTCACGTGAAACATGCAGCGGTGGTCCGCGACGTGTGCGGTCGGCGACAACTGGCCAGAAGCTCGCATGACTCCTCTGAAAGAGGTGGACGCCGGGGGGCCATGTCAGACAGCCTGACCTGCGTGTCGACTCCTTCCCTTGCCTCATTGCCCATCCGCCGTCTGACGCTCCGCGATCAAGCTGCCTGCTCCGACTTGTCCGAGGACCGGGGGTGGCCACGGGAGGAGCACAAGTGGGGCTTCCTCCTCACAGCCGGGAAGGGTTACGGCATCGACGACCCCGAAGGCGGTCTCGTGAGCGCCTGCGTCGTCACCGAGTACGGCCCCCAGAACCCCTCCCTCGCCGCGATCGGCATGGTCCTGGTCGCCGGTCGGCACTCACGGCAGGGTGTGGGACGTCGTCTGATGCGTCACGTCATCTCCGCGGTGGGCACTACGCCCCTCACCCTGCACGCGACGCCGAACGGCCGCCCCCTCTACGAGGAACTGGGATTCAAGGTCACCGGACGGGCCGAGATGGTCATCGGGCGTTTCACTCCCGGTGGACCGGAGCCGCGGGTCGCCACTCGGGCCGCCACCGCCGAGGACCTCACCGAGATCCTCCGCCTCGACGAGCAGGTGTTCGGGACCGATCGCACGCACATCGTCACCCGCCTTCCCGCTTTCGCCGATCAGTTGCGGGTGGCCGAGGAGGACGGGCGGATCGTCGGGTACGCGGGCGCATGGCCCAACATGAATACCCACGTCGTCGGCCCGCTCATCGCACGCGACACATCGGTGGCCCAGGCGCTCATCGCCTCCCTGGCCGCCCACACCGACCGCCCCCTGCGCACCGACATCGACGTGCGGCATGAGGAACTCCTGGCATGGGTGAAGGAGCGCGGTCTGGAGCCCGTGGCCTTCAACTCGGTGATGGCGTACGGCATCACCGAGTTGCCCGGAGACTGGACCCGGCGGTTCGCGCCGGTCACGGTCGCGGCGGGCTGACGAGCCGATACGGCGGCGCCGGCTCTCCGGGGATCGGGGAGCCGGGGCCGCTGCACTGAGGGGCCTCGCGCTGAAGGAGCCCGGTCAGGCGAGGGCCTCCACGGCGGCCGTGGCAAAGCCGTGGTCCTGCTCCGGGGCACCGCCGCCGACGCCGATCGCGCCGATCAGGCGGCCGTCGCGGTGCACCGGCACACCGCCCGCGATGAACAGCAGGGGGCGGTCGAGCGCGGTCGGCAGCGTGTGGAAGAGGCCGCCGGGCTGTACCGCGTCGACCAGGTCGGCCGTGGGCGCGTTCAGCTGGAGGGCCGTGTAGGCCTTGCGGGTACTGGTCTCGCCGGAGATCAGTACCGCGCGGTCGTCGCGCCGGAAGGCGAGCAGATGGCCGCCCGCGTCCAGGACGGTGACGCTGACGGTGACGCCTGCGGCCTCCGCGGCACGGTGGGCGGCGGCGACGAGGGCGTCTGCGTCATGGGTGGTCAGCGGGGCGACAGCGGTGGTGGTGCTCATGAGGGGGGTTCTCCTTTATGACTTGCTGGTAGTGCCGGATCGTGGGGTGTGGCGGGCTGATCCGGTTGTTCAGTGGTGGGCAGTGGCCCTCTGCTCTGCCGGCGCGGATCCCGTGACGACGGTGGTGGAGCCACCGGCACGGCGCTCCAGGGCGGCCGAGAGGAACGCCAGGACCAGCGCCCCGGCGGCCAGGACGGCACCGACCCAGTTGGGGGCGGTGTAGCCGAGACCGGCCGCGATCACGAGGCCGCCGAGCCATGCGGACAGCGCGTTGCCGAGGTTGAAGGCGCCGATGTTCACGGCGGAGGCCAACGTCGGGGCACCGTGCGCCTGGTCGAGGACCCGCTTCTGGAGCGGCGGCACGGTGGCGAAGCCCAAAGCGCCGATCAGCACGACGGTGATCGCCGACAGCAGCTTGTCGTGGGCGGTGATGGTGAACAGCGCCAGGACGACGGCCAGGGCGCCCAGGGAGACGTACAGCATGGGCATCAGGGCGCGGTCGGCGAACTTGCCGCCGACGAGGTTGCCACCGACCATGCCGAGGCCGAAGAGGACCAGCAGCCAGGTGACGGAGCCGTCCGCGAAGCCTGCGACGTGGGTCATCATCGGCGCGATGTAGGTGATGGCCGCGAAGACGCCGCCGAAGCCGAGGACGGTCATGGCCATCGCGAGCAGGACCTGCACGTTCTTGAACGCGGCCAGCTCGTGCCGCAGGTGCACGCCCTCCGGCTTGGGCATGTCGGGGACGAGCCGGGCGATGCCGGCCAGGCCGATGACGCCGAGGGCGGCGACAAGGCCGAAGGTCACCCGCCAGCCGACGGACTGCCCGACCAGCGTGCCCAGCGGAACGCCGACCACATTGGCGACGGTCAGACCGGTGAACATCATCGCAATGGCTCCGGCCCTCTTGTCGGGGGCGACGAGGTCGGCTGCGACGACCGAGCCGATACCGAAGAAGGCACCGTGGGCCAGCGAGGCGACGATCCGGCCGATCAGCATGACGGAGAAGGCCGGGGCGAGTGCCGAGAGCAGGTTGCCGGCGATGAACAGGCCCATCAGCAGCATCAGCATCCGCTTGCGGGAGATCTTGGTGCCGAGCACGGTCATCAGCGGGGCGCCGAACATGACGCCGAGCGCGTAGCCCGTCACCAGGTATCCGGCCGTGGGGATGGAGACCCCGTAGTCGCCCGCGACCTCGGGCAGCAAGCCCATGATCACGAACTCCGTCGTTCCGATCCCGAAGGCCCCGATCGCGAGGGCCAGAAGCGCGAGAGGCATGGAGGGGTACCTTCCCAGACGATTGCAGGAGCACTTTGCGTGCGTCCACAATAGTTGCAGACGCGGGTTATATGCAACCGCCGTCAATTGCGGGGTGTGCTCTATCCTGGGTGGCAGCCACTCCGGGACGGAGGAAACGCCAATGACAGCGACGGACCCCGCGCTCACCGCTCTCGCCCAGAGCTGGTGCGCCCTCTCCCTGCTCCACGGGAGGATCGAGGCCCACATCGAGCGCGCCCTGCAGGCCGGGCACGACCTCAGCGCGCGCGAGTACTCCCTGCTGGACGTGTTGAGCAGGCAGCACGACGGGGACGGCGGGCACCTGCAGATGAAGCAGGTCGCCGACGCGGTCGTCCTCAGTCAGAGCGCCACCACACGCCTGGTCACCCGACTGGAAGACCGCGGTCTCCTGGAGCGCTACCTGTGCCCCACCGACCGCCGGGGCATCTACACGAACGTCACCGCGGCAGGTCTTGAGCTGCTGGAAGCGGCACGGCCGACCAATGACACCGCCCTGCGCGAGGCCCTCGACGATGCGGCGAAAAACCCCGAGCTGGCCCCGCTGGTCCGGGTCGTGGAGACACTGAAGGCTCCGGTGCCCGCCTAGAACGCGCCCTGCGTGATCACCTCTCCACGGGCGACTGTCCCTGCGTAGGGTGCGGCCATGGGAGATCTTGAAATACGTGCCGCCGTCGCTGACGACGTACCGGCGATCGTCGCCATGCTCGCGGACGACCCACTGGGCGCACAGCGCGAGTCACCGGACGACCTCGCCCCCTACCTGTCCGCGCTCGAGCGGCTCAGCGCCGACCCGAATCAGCGCCTGGTGGTGGCGGTCAGGGAGGGCAGGATCGTCGGCACGCTCCAGCTCACGATCGTTCCCGGACTCTCCCGGCGCGGCGCCACCAGGTCGATCGTCGAAGGGGTGCGCATCCACGCGGACGAGCGCGGCAGCCGCCTGGGAACCGAGCTCATCGAGTGGGCGATCGAAGTATCCCGGGGCCAGGGATGCCAGTTGGTCCAGCTGACCTCCGACAAGACCCGCGCCGACGCCCACCGCTTCTATGAACGGCTCGGGTTCACCGGCTCCCACACCGGCTTCAAACTCCAACTGTGACCGATATCCGTGGGCGCTCTGTTTCACGTGAAACAGAGCGCCCACGCACCTCACCGCCTAACCGATGCCGCGCCATCCCTCGGGATCGACGCCACCCGGCACAGGAGCCCCCTCGTCGTACGGCTGACGCGTGAACACGAACGAGCCGAGGTCCAGATGGCTCACAGTCCCGTCCGGCCGCCATACAGCCTTCAGGAGCTCGCCGGCGTAGTAGCCCTCCAGTCCCGTCCAGGTACCGTCACCGTTCGGGCGGAACCGCGAGCTACGGCCGGCGCCGGTCAGCGGCCCGAGCGAGACCAGACCGTCGGCCGTCAGCCGCAGCGCGAAGGCGTGCGTCCCCCAGTACCACTGCCCCGTCAGCTCCAGCAGCGAGGGGTCGACCTCACCCAGCGGCTTCCACGGTGCCGGGATGCGCGGCTCCGCATCCGCGACGATACGGACCAGGTCGGCGGCGACGGAGAACAGCAGCGGTCCGGACGTGGAGTTGGCCAGCGCGATCGCCGCAACGTCGTCCTCGACGCTGATCATGAGGCACGCGAGGAATCCGGGCAGTGAACCGGTGTGTCCGACGAGGGACCGTCCGTTCCGTCGCCGGATCTCCATACCCAGGCAATAGGCGTACCCGCTCGCTACGTCCGCCGCTTCGTGAGGCGCGGCCGGTGTCCTCATCTCCCGCAGCGAGTCGACACTCAGGACCCCCTCGTCGCCATTGATCAGAAAGGCCGCGAACCGCGCCAAGTCACCGGTCGTCGACCAGAGTTGACCGGCCGGCGCCATGCGCCCCAGATCCTCGGTGGGCTCGGGAAGCATCACATCGGCCCAGGGATGAACGGCCCAGCCGCCCGCGTGGGGCGCCCGCGGTCGCGAGCTCGTGCGATGCAGCCCCAGAGGTTCGAGCACTTCACGCCGAAGCACGTCCTCCCAGGCAGCCCCCCGGAGCTTCTCGACGAGTGCGCCGAGCAGGGCATAGCCCGGGTTCGAGTAGTGGAACCGGCGGCCCGGCGGACTCAGCAGAGGCCGCTCGCCCAGCACGTCGGCGAGCTCGGGCCGCAGGGATCCGGCACTCCGCTCCCACCACGGCCCCGGGGTCTCGGCCGCCAGCCCGCCGGTGTGCGCGAGGAGCTCGGCGACGGTCGCCTCCCCCACGCCGGTACCCGGCAGGTGTTTCTCGAGTGGGTCCCCGAGATCCAGTACGCCCTCGTCGCGCAGCCGCAGCACGAGAACAGCCGTGAAGGTCTTGGTGATCGAACCGATCCGGTACTGCACGTTCTCGTCCGGGGCGTGCCCATCCACCGAAGTCCGTGCGCCCGTCCACACCGTGGTCCCGTCCCGCACCACGGCCGCGACGAGCGACGGGGCCCGTCCTTCGGCCTGCGCGACGGCGATGCGGTGCAACAGAGCGCGACGCGTGCCGGGAAGCAATTCCCCCTGAGATGTCGTCATGGGCCCAGTCCACCTGGCCCGACACCCCCTCGTCGAGCACATTCGAGGGCAGGGCCGGTGAGACTGACGGCGGCTCTAGTCGGCGGACATCGGCCGGTCCCGCCGCAGCCGCTGGTCAGTGACCTGAACCTTCAGATGAGGCCAGGCTGTGGCCAAGCGCGAGAGATCACCATGGCTCGGTGGGGTCGCCGACCCCACCGACTCATCCGGCTTGAAATGGACCAGCGTCCCGGTCGTGCCATCGACCTCGACGGGTTCGAGGTCACTGCCGGGAACGCCGTGTTCGTAGCGCTGCGTCCAGGCCCCATTGAGGCGCCGGTTGGTATGGACGAGCCAGGTGCTGAGTGCCGCGACCACGGACATGCCACGCCGTGGACAGCCGTCAGGCAGTACCTCGGCCTCAGGAAAGTCGAAGAACCGGAGATCCTTCGTGGCCATGACCGGCTTCTTGACAATCTGTCCGTGCTCGTCCACACGAGTGTCCGTGCCCCGTCCGTCGTCCCGTACAGACAGGGAACCATCAGGATGGAGAACGACGACGCATCGTCCCTCACCCCTGCTCGCCGCTTCGTCGGCGGCATAGGCGAGAACCTCAAGGGCGAGGTGCCAAGGCCCGCCCGGAGCGAATTCATCGGGACGTCGCCTGATATGTGACAGGTGATCCGCATCGATCAAATCGGACCAATCGTGTGTCGTGTTGACCCAGGAAGCCCTCGATGCGTCCACGGGGCAAGTATCCCACCCGTCACGAACCTGTATCGGCAGCCATCCTTTCCTCCCACTCACGCACCGTCACCGCTCGCTCGATGCGCCTGACAATGTCCTTCTTGGACGCCGTGTCCAAGGTCTCCGGGATCTTGTCGAAGGTGTCGGGAAGGACGTCGAGCAGACCCCAGATTTGTTCGCCGGTGCTGACGGTCAGCAGTTGCTGGCACCTCCACTGCAGCGGCGTCTCGGGCCGGTGCGTGAGCCGCTGCACGAGTGCCGTGAACAGGTAGTGCGTGGCATCTGCGGCGAGGTGCTCCCGGAGCCAGTCGACCGGGAGCCGCTGGCTGAAGCTGTACACGGCGGCCTCTTGAGCCAGGTCCAGAAGCTGAGCGGTGTCGACGGCTCGGACGGTGCGGGGAAGGGTCGGGGTCATGCCGAGATGATGCCAAGAAGCTTCCGCAGAGCCGAGAGGTCAGCTGGGCTGGGATGCGATCTCCCGACGGGCAGCTCGCCACATTTCCTCGAACTCCTCGGAGGTGAGTTGTTGGGGGCCGTGGCCTTCCCATTCCGAGACGGGCAACTCGGCCGTGATCCCGAACCTGCTGTCGTACTCATCGAGGCGGCCCGCTTCGTGGGCCTGCTGCCATGCGGCGAGGGAGGCGGCTGCGATCGGTGTGAGCTCAGGCCCTTGGAGTTCGACTTGCCTGGTTACCCAGCCATCCGCGTCGACCTCGAAGGAGAACCAGACGTCTTCCTCGTCCCAATAGCAGCGCATCCATGTGGTCACCAGGACATGATGCCGGGCCAGATGCGCCGCGCTACTCCGCTTGATCTCATGGCTGGGCGGCGAACCCCGCGGATCGGTCGAGCAGTTGCTGGATGGGCCTGGCCGCTGGTGACGATCAAGGTCGTGCCCGACTGGCTGCCGCCGGCCGTTCGACCGCATAGGTCATCGGTGTCCATCAGAGTTCCTGCATGAACTATGAGGCCCTGCATCGGAACGGGTCAGGTCTGCGCCATGTCCACGAACCGCGAGTAGTGGCCCTGGAAGGCGACGGTGATCGTCGCCGTCGGGCCGTTTCGGTGCTTGCCCACGATGATGTCCGCCTCGCCCGCGCGGGGCGACTCCTTCTCGTACGCGTCCTCGCGGTGCAGAAGGATCACCATGTCGGCGTCCTGCTCGATGGAGCCCGACTCACGCAGGTCGGACACCATCGGCTTCTTGTCCGTGCGCTGCTCGGGACCACGGTTGAGCTGGGAGAGCGCGATCACCGGAACCTCCAGCTCCTTGGCCAGGAGCTTGAGGTTCCGGGACATGTCCGAGACCTCCTGCTGGCGGCTCTCGGAGCGCTTGGAGCCTCCGGCCTGCATCAGCTGGAGATAGTCGATGATCACGAGCCTGATGTCGTTGCGCTGCTTCAGCCGACGGCACTTCGCGCGGATCTCCATCATCGACAGGTTCGGGGAGTCATCGATGTAGAGGGGTGCGGACGACACCTCGGGCATCCGGCGCGCCAGACGCGTCCAGTCCTCGTCCGTCATGGTGCCGGACCGCATGTGGTGAAGGGCGACGCGGGCCTCCGCGGACAGCAGACGCATCGCGATCTCGTTGCGCCCCATCTCCAGGGAGAAGATGACGCTGGGCAGGTTGTGCTTGATCGACGCGGCCCGGGCGAAGTCCAGGGCCAGCGTCGACTTGCCCATGGCGGGACGGGCCGCGATGACGATCATCTGCCCGGGGTGCAGACCGTTGGTGAGCGAGTCGAAGTCGGTGAATCCGGTGGGCACGCCGGTCATCTCGCCGCTGCGCGAGCCGATGGCCTCGATCTCGTCGAGCGCGCCCTCCATGATGTCGCCGAGCGGCAGGTAGTCCTCGCTGGTGCGCTGCTCGGTGACCGCGTAGACCTCTGCCTGGGCACGGTTGACGATCTCGTCGACGTCGTCGTCGGCCGCGTATCCCATCTGTGTGATGCGAGTTCCGGCCTCGACCAGGCGGCGCAGTACGGCCCGCTCATGGACGATCTCCGCGTAGTACGCCGCATTGGCCGCCGTGGGCACCATCTGGACGAGGGTGTGCAGGTACGAGGCCCCGCCGACCTTGTTGATCTCGCCGCGCTTGGTGAGCTCGGCCGCGATCGTGATGGGGTCGGCCGGCTCACCCTTGGCATAGACGTCGAGAACGGCCTGGTAGATCGTCTCGTGGGCCGGCTTGTAGAAGTCGTGGCCCTTGAGGATCTCGACGACATCGGCGATGGCGTCCTTGGACAGGAGCATGCCGCCGAGGACGGACTGCTCGGCGTCGATGTCCTGCGGGGGGACCCGCTCGAACGAGGGGGCCGATCCGCCGTCACACGCCCCGTTGTCCCTGCCGCGCTCGTGCTGTTCGTCACGGCCCCGGGCTCCGTCACCCCGCCGACGGGAGGCGGGCAGACGATCACCGGGCCCGCTGTCGGCCCACGGGTCGTCCAAGGGCTCGGAAATGCTCACCGAGCCACCTCCTCCCGTCCGCCGAAGCAGACCTAGCCGTGCCCCTCTGTTCTACGGCACGGCACTGACAAATAAGAGGCCCAACTCCGGTTGGCACGCGCCGGTTTTGTGGCGTTTTGAAAACCGGCGGACGGAGCGGGCGCCGGACTACCGTAGGCCCCTCGGCACCGTCAGCCAATCTGGTTATCCACAGGCCATGTGGACGACGGCCCAGATGCTGTGGAGAACTCCGCGAAACCTGTGCACGACCCGGTGGACAGGCCTGTGAACAAGCAGCGCCCTTCCCCAGATGAACCCCCCTGACCTGCGACTTCGCCGTCCACCGGCTGTGCAGAAGAAAAACTTCCCCAGCTGACCCAAGATCGCTTCGAACAGTGCACAGCAGTGCGCACCCCAGGACGAAAAGTAAGGGTCGTGAAAGCTTTGCATCTCTTACCTGTGGACGATTAGATTGGTGCACATGACACAGGCCCCCGTGCGCCGCCGAGCCGGTCGGAGACAGCACGACCGCGAGATCGTCGCACTGGCCCTTCCGGCCTTCGGCGCCCTCGTCGCCGAACCCCTCTTCCTCATGACCGACACCGCCATCGTCGGCCATCTGGGCACGGCCCAACTCGCCGGCCTCGGTATCGCCTCGGCCCTGCTGATGACCGCCGTGAGCGTCTTCGTCTTCCTCGCCTACGCCACAACAGCGGCGGTTGCCCGCCGTGTCGGAGCGGGCGACCTCCAGGCCGCCATCCGGCAAGGCATGGACGGCATTTGGCTGGCACTGCTCCTCGGCGCCGCCGTCGTGGCCGTCGCGCTGCCCACGGCACCCCACATCGTCGACCTCTTCGGCGCCTCGGACGCGGCGTCCCCCTACGCGATCACCTATCTGCGCATCTCCGTGCTCGGCATACCGGCCATGCTCGTCGTCCTCGCGGCGACCGGCGTCCTGCGCGGCCTGCAAGACACGAAGACCCCCCTCTACGTCGCCATCGTCGGCTTCGTCGCCAACGGCGCCCTCAATGCTGGCCTCGTCTACGGCGCCGGTCTGGGGA
The DNA here is from genome assembly GCF_019733245.1 of Streptomyces sp. WAC04114. Lineage (NCBI taxonomy): Bacteria > Bacillati > Actinomycetota > Actinomycetes > Kitasatosporales > Streptomycetaceae > Streptomyces > Streptomyces sp. WAC04114. Next base: position 49,786 of record NZ_JAIGQA010000003.1, on the reverse strand, counting down.
TCGCCGGTTCCGCGTGGGGCACCGTCATCGCGCAGTGCGGCATGGCCGCGGTCTACTTCGCGGTCGTTCTGCGAGGAGCGCGAAAGCACGGTGCCTCGCTGCGCCCGGATGCCGCCGGGATCAGGGCGTCCGCCCAAGCCGGTGTGCCCCTGCTGGTCCGCACCCTCTCCCTGCGGGCCATCCTGATGATCGCCACGGCGGTCGCCGCCCGCCTAGGGGACGCCGACATCGCCGCCCACCAGATCATCCTCTCCCTGTGGAGCCTGCTGGCCTTCGCCCTCGACGCCATCGCCATCGCGGGGCAGGCCATCATCGGTCGCTACCTCGGAGCCGGTGACGCCCAGGGCGCCCGGGACGCGTGCCGTCGCATGGTGGAGTGGGGCATCGCCGTCGGGGTCGTCCTCGGCGTCTTGGTAGTCATCACCCGACCGGTATTCCTGCCGCTGTTCACCAGTGACCCTGGGGTCAAGGATGTGGCGCTGCCCGCCCTGATCATCGTCGCTCTCTCCCAACCGATCTCCGGCATCGTCTTCACGCTGGATGGAGTCCTGATGGGCGCCGGCGACGGCCCGTACCTCGCCTGGGCCATGCTGCTCACGCTGGCGGTGTTCACGCCGGCGGCCCTGCTGGTCCCCGTACTGGGCGGTGGGCTCACCGCCCTCTGGGCGACGATGACGCTGATGATGACCGTGCGAATGCTGACGCTGTGGATCCGCGCACGTTCGGGGCGCTGGATCGTGACAGGCGCGACCCGCTGACCGTTTCACGTGAAACGCTGCCTGTTTCACGTGAAACGCGGTGTGCTCCACAGAACGCGGTGTTTCACGTGAAACAGAGACGCGGCCGACCTGAGACACGCATCGCGCCTCTCTGTGCAGACGTCCGACAGACACGAAAGGGGCCGCACCCTCCAGGATGCGGCCCCTTCGCTTACTGCTTCAGCAGACGCGGCACTCAGGCCGCGACGACCTCGATGTTGACCTTGGCGGCAACCTCGGGGTGCAGACGCACGGACGTCTCGTGAGCGCCCAGCGTCTTGATCGGCGAGCCGAGCTCGATGCGACGCTTGTCGACCTCGGGACCACCGGAGGCCTTGATCGCGGAAGCGACGTCGGCCGGGGTGACGGAACCGAAGAGACGACCGGCCTCGCCGGAGCGAACGGCCAGACGGACCTTGACGCCCTCGAGCTGGGCCTTCACAGCGTTGGCCTGCTCGATGGTCTGGATCTCGTGGATCTTGCGAGCACGACGGATCTGCTCGACGTCCTTCTCGCCACCCTTGGTCCAGCGGATAGCGAACTTCCGCGGGATCAGGTAGTTGCGAGCGTAACCGTCCTTGACGTCGACGACGTCGCCCGCGGCACCGAGGCCGGAGACCTCGTGGGTGAGGATGATCTTCATGAGTCGGTCACCCTTCCCTTATCGCGCGGTGGAGGTGTAGGGCAGCAGCGCCATCTCACGGCTGTTCTTGACAGCCGTGGCGACGTCACGCTGGTGCTGCGTGCAGTTGCCGGTCACGCGGCGGGCACGGATCTTGCCGCGGTCGGAAATGAACTTCCGCAGCATGTTCGTGTCCTTGTAGTCCACGTACGTGACCTTGTCCTTGCAGAATGCGCAGACCTTCTTCTTCGGCTTGCGCACAGGCGGCTTAGCCATGGTGTTTCTCCTGTGTGATCAAGAAGTGTGAGTGCGAACCCGCCCCTAGAAGGGGGGCTCGTCCGAGTAGCCGCCGCCACCGCCGCCGCCGGAGTTTCCACCCCAGCCGCCGCCACCGCCCTGGTTGCCACCGGCGGGAGCGCCGGTCGCCCACGGGTCGTCAGCGGGAGCGCCGCCGCCCTGCTGGCCGCCACCGGGGCCGCCGCCCCAGCCGCCGCCACCCTGGCCGCCCTGGCCGCCGCCGTAACCACCCTGCCCGCCCTGGCCACCGCGGCCGGTGGTCTTGGTGACCTTGGCCGTGGCGTTGCGCAGGCTGGCGCCGACTTCCTCGACGTCCAGCTCGTAGACCGTGCGCTTGACACCCTCACGGTCCTCGTAGGACCGCTGCTTCAGCCGGCCCTGCACGATGACGCGCATGCCTCGCTGGAGCGACTCCGCGACGTTCTCCGCCGCCTGACGCCAGACCGAGCAGGTCAGAAAGAGGCTCTCGCCGTCCTTCCACTCGTTCGTCTGGCGGTCGAAGGTGCGGGGGGTGGACGCGACACGGAACTTCGCGACCGCCGCACCGGAGGGGGTGAAGCGCAGCTCGGGGTCGTCGACAAGATTGCCGACGACCGTGATGACGGTCTCGCCTGCCATGGGGGAACCTCTCGGCGGGTTTGCTCTGGCTGCTTGCTACTCGAATCCCGGGATCAGCTGAGCTGGGAAGCTCAGTGGGTCTCGGGGCGGAGGACCTTGGTCCGGAGGACCGACTCGTTCAGGTTCATCTGGCGGTCGAGCTCCTTGACGACCGCAGGCTCGGCCTGCAGGTCGATGACCGAGTAGATGCCCTCGGGCTTCTTCTTGATCTCGTACGCGAGACGACGACGGCCCCAGGTGTCGACCTTCTCGACCTTTCCGCCGCCGTCACGGACGACAGAGAGGAAGTTCTCGATCAGCGGAGAGACAGCGCGCTCCTCGACCTCGGGGTCGAGGATGACCATCACCTCGTAGTGACGCATGTGGAACCCACCTCCTTTGGACTCAGCGGCCACGGTCGTTCCGTGGCAGGAGGGTTGTGATGCGTAGCAACGGTATCGGCCACCACTGACAGTCGGGGCTTCTGGCGAGAAGCCCCTGCCATGACGTGGGCAGACACCGGTGCGGACAGTACAGAGTACCCGCACAGCGGCTTGCGGTTGAAATCCGGCCGCCAGGGCAGCCAATCTGTACACATCGGGTGTGTATGGCGCTACGATGCGCCGACTTTCGCAGGAGGTGCCCTATGGCACAGGCATTGCGACCCAACACCGCCGGCGGCCTCTTCGCCACGGACGGCAAGCCCCATCCCCTCCAGGACGCGCTGCTCGCGGTGACCCTGGTGCTGGGCCTCACCTCGTTCCTCTCGGCGATCATCGACGAGGACCTGCATCTGCTCAGCTCCTGGGCCGGTCTCGTGGGCATCTTCACGGGCGCGTACGGCCAGTGGATCTCGGAGACGACCCGGGAGCGCTTCGGCCTGATCCTCGGCTTGGGCGCATCGGGCGTCGGGTTCTTCCTGGGCATGGCGCACGGCGGCCTCATCGGCTGACGCCAGGGCACCCCTCATCTGAACACCGGGTCACGCCCCGGCCGGCCTCGGGCCGGGGCGTGAGTTCCGTACGCCCAACCGGCGCGCTTCCACGGCGCAGTAGGCTTCGCGCGAGAGCCGGAGCCCCTGTACCCATGGGGACACACCAGCCCGAGGAGCGCCCCTAAATGAGCCTGACCCTGAGGACCATCAGTCGCGAGCAGCATCTGGCCTACATCCAGAGCCTGCCGTCGGCGAGCCACATGCAGGTCCCGGCCTGGGCTGACGTCAAGGCGGAGTGGCGCTCCGAGAACCTCGGCTGGTTCGACGACCGCACGGGCGAGATGGTCGGTGCCGGTCTGGTCCTCTACCGGCAGCTTCCCAAGATCAAGCGCTACCTCGCCTACCTGCCCGAGGGCCCGGTCATCAACTGGTTCGCGCCGAATCTGCAGGACTGGCTCGAGCCGATGCTCGCGCACCTGAAGCAGCAGGGCGCCTTCTCCGTGAAGATGGGCCCGCCGGTGATCATCCGGCGCTGGGAGGCCCCCTCCATCAAGGCGGGCATCCAGAACCCGGACGTCAAGCGCCTGCGCGACATCGAGGCCGACCACATCGAGCCGCGCGCCTTCGAGGTTGCCGACAAGCTGCGCCGCATGGGCTGGCAGCAGGGCGAGGACGGCGGTGCCGGCTTCGGCGACGTCCAGCCCCGCTACGTGTACCAGGTGCCGCTGGCGAACCGTTCCCTGGAAGAGGTCCACAAGAACTTCAACCAGCTGTGGCGACGCAACATCAAGAAGGCCGAGAAGGCCGGCGTCGAGGTCGTCCAGGGTGGCTACCAGGACCTCGAGGAGTGGCAGCGGCTGTACGAGATCACTGCCGTGCGCGACCACTTCCGGCCGCGCCCGCTGTCGTACTTCCAGCGCATGTGGACGGCCCTCAACACCGAGGACCCCAACCGCATGCGGCTGTACTTCGCCCGCCACAACGGCGTGAACCTGTCGGCCGCGACGATGCTGATCGTAGGCGGACACGTCTGGTACTCCTACGGCGCCTCCGACAACATCGGCCGTGAGGTCCGCCCCTCGAACGCGATGCAGTGGCGAATGCTGCGCGACGCCTACGCGCTCGGCGCCACCGTCTACGACCTGCGCGGCATCTCCGACTCGCTGGACGAGACCGACCACCTCTTCGGCCTGATCCAGTTCAAGGTGGGTACCGGCGGCCAGGCGGCCGAGTACCTCGGCGAGTGGGACTTCCCCCTGAACAAGCTGCTCCACAAGGCGCTCGACATCTACATGTCGCGCCGCTGATGTCCCGTTCAGTGCTTCTATACCCCTGATACACGGCAACCGCCGCTACACGGCACCGCGAGAAAGGTTCCAGGTCCGGTCATGGCGCTCACGCTCTACGTCGACACCGCGCGCTGGCGTGCGCACCACAAGCACGTGCAGGAGCAGTTCCCGGGCCTCGTGCCGGTCTGCAAGGGCAACGGCTACGGCTTCGGGCACGAGCGCCTGGCGGAGGAGGCCACGCGGCTGGGCTCGGACGTCCTCGCCGTCGGCACCACCTACGAGGCCGCCCGGATCAAGGACTGGTTCGGCGGGGACCTGCTGGTGCTGACGCCTTACCGGCGAGGCGAGGAGCCGGTGCCGCTGCCGGACCGGGTCATCCGCTCGGTGTCGTCGATAGACGGTGTGTACGGCCTGGTCGGTGCCCGTGTGGTGATCGAGGTGATGTCCTCGATGAAGCGGCACGGCATCAGCGAGCAGGACCTGGCGCAGCTGCACGCCGCCATCGAGAACGTCCGTCTGGAGGGCTTCGCCATCCACCTGCCGCTGGACCGCACCGACGGCTCGGACGCCGTCGAGGAGGTCATCGGCTGGATGGACCGGCTGCGTGCCGCCCGGCTGCCCCTGCACACCATGTTCGTCAGCCACCTCAAGGCCGAGGAACTCGCGCGGCTCCAGCAGCAGTTCCCGCAGACCCGCTTCCGGGCCCGTATCGGCACACGGCTGTGGCTGGGGGACCACGATGCCACCGAGTACCGCGGCGCGGTCCTGGACGTCACGCGCGTCGCCAAGGGCGACCGGTTCGGCTACCGGCAGCAGAAGGCGGCCTCCGACGGCTTCCTGGTGGTCGTGGCGGGCGGTACGTCGCACGGAGTGGGTCTGGAGGCCCCCAAGGCACTGCACGGCGTCATGCCGCGCGCCAAGGGCGTCGCCCGCGCCGGCCTCGCAACGGTGAACCGGAACCTCTCTCCGTTCGTCTGGGGCGGCAAGCAGCGCTGGTTCGCGGAGCCGCCGCACATGCAGGTCTCGATCCTGTTCGTGCCGGCGGACGCGCCCGAGCCGAAGGTCGGCGATGAGCTGGTGGCCCATCTGCGGCACACCACCACGCAGTTCGACCGGATCATGGACCGCTGACCACGGCGTCGCACCACCCTTCACAGCACAGCAAGAAGGCCGTACACGGTGTTCCGTGTACGGCCTTCGGCGTTCCCGGCTACGGCCTCTCGTGCGGTTCGCTCAGAGCGAACCGCCCGTGGGACCCGGCTTGCCCCACTCGACCGGCGGCCCGTCGAACCGGGCATCGACCACGTGCCGGCGGGGGCGAGCCGCCGGGCCGAGAACGAAGACGTCCTCGGCGCCGTCCAGCACTCCGCCCGAGGGATCGTCGTCGCCGGAACGCCGCACCGGGTCCCGGTCCGGCATGAAGATGTCCCGCACGACCATCACACACAGATACAGCGTCCCGAGCAGATGCAGGCCGATGGCCCAGTGGTAGCCGTCCGTGGGCAGCCCCTTGTGAGCGTCTCCACTGGTCGTGTACGCGAGGTACAGCCAGATCCCCAGGAAGTACGCCACCTCGCAGGCCTGCCAGATCAGGAAGTCCCGCCACTTCGGCCGGGCGAGAGCGGCCAACGGCACCAGCCACAGGACGTACTGCGGCGAGTAGACCTTGTTGGTGAGGATGAACGCCGCGACGATCAGAAAGGCGAGCTGGGCGAAACGTGGGCGGCGCGGGGCGGTCAGTGCGAGCGCCGCGACGGCCGCACAGCACACCAGCATCAGCAGCGTGGCCAGGGTGTTGACGGTGTCCGTGCTGAGCGGATCGTCCGAGTTCTGGGCCATGATCAGCCAGAAGGATCCGAAGTCGACGCCCCGCTCCTGGCTGAACGTGTAGAACTTCGACCAGCCATCGAAAGCGAAGAGCATCACCGGCCCGTTCACGACGGCCCAGGCGACGATCGCGCCCCCCAGAGCCTTCCCGAACTCGCGCCACCTGCCCGTGCGCCAGCACAGCACCATCAGCGGCCCGAGGAGCAGGAAGGGGTAGAGCTTGGCGGCCGTGGCCAGCCCCAGCAGAACGCCGAACGCGAGGGAACGGCCACGTGACCACATCAGCATCGCCGCCGCCGTCAGAGCCACGGCGAGCAGGTCCCAGTTGATGGTCGCCGTCAGCGCTGCGGCAGGCGCCAGGGCGACCAGCAGACCGTCCCAGGGACGCCGGGCGTGGGTGCGGGTCACGCAGACGACGATGACGGCCGCACACACCATGAGCATTCCGGCGTTGACCATCCAGTACCACTGCTCCTGGTACTGGATGGTGCCGCTGCCGGGCGTGAGCCAGGAGGCGACCTCCATGAAGACACCGGTGAGCACCGGGTACTCCAGGTACTGCATGTCGCCGGGAAGCCGGTCGAAATACGGCACGAGCCCATCAGCGAAGCCCCGCCCCTGGTAGAGGTGGGGGATGTCCGAGTAGCACGCGTGCGTGTACTGGGAGCTGGCGCCGAAGAACCAGGCGCCGTTGTAACAGGGCGCCTTCTGGACCAGGCCGAGGGCGAACATGCCGATCGCCACCAACGCGATCACCCGCACGGGAGTCCACCAGGACGACCCGAGCAGGGCACGCCGCCCGAGCGGACCACCGATCAGCTCGCTGCCGGCCGCGGCGACCTCGTCCTCCTTGGTCGGCCGCACCGGCTCCCGCTCATGGACGCTCGCTTGCGTCGATTCTGCACTGGCCATGCCGCACATCCTGCCGTACGAGTCTGGCAATACGCCGAGGGCCGCCGTACCCGAGTGGGACGGCGGCCCTTGTTTCACGTGAAACGCCCTCGCGTTTCACGTGAAACACCCAAGCCGGGCGATCTGGCTGCGGCTATCCCTCGGGGCCTCCGAAGATGCCTCCGTTGCCGTTGCCTCTGGTGTTGCCGCCGCTATCCAGGTTGGTATCGGTTGGCGTGGGCTCGGTGGAAGCCCCTCCGTCTGTGCCTCCGTTGCCGGTGTTACCACCGTTCTCCGTACCGCCGTCGTTCTCGCAGCCGAAGAACCCACAGGTGTTGCTCGGCGTGGGCGAAGGGCTCGAGCTCTCGGTGGGCGTCGGGCTCGGCGACTCGGTCACGGTCTCGCTGGGCTCCACGCTGGGCGTCGGCTTCGGCGAGGGAGCACCCACCGCGTCCTGAATCTCGCCGATCTCCTCGGCCTCGGGGAAGCCGAGGTCGGGCTTGCCCTTGAGCGCGGCCTTCATGTACTCGGTCCACACCTGCGTGGGAGTGTCACCACCGTGGATGGACTCCTCACCCGCCGTGCCGTTCATGGAGAGCAGCTTGGCGCTCTTGGGATCCTCGCGGAACATCGCGACCGAGGTCGACAGCTGCTTGGTGTAGCCGACGAACCAGGCGGACTTGTTCTCGTCCGTGGTACCGGTCTTGCCGGCCGCCGTACGGCCCAGGGCCAGCGCATTCTTGCCCGTACCGTTCTGGATGACGTTCTCCAGAGTGTCGGTGACGTTGTTGGCCACGTTCTCCGGCATCGCCTGCGTGATCCTCGGCTTGTCGAAGCCGTCGATCTCCTGGCCGTTGAACTTGACGCTGGTCACCGAGTACGGGGCGGCCTGCTTACCCGATGCGGCGAACGTTGCGTAGGCGTCGGCCATACGGATCGCACTGGGGGTCGACGTACCGAGCGCGAACGACGGGTTGAGCGTGGCGAAGCTGGCGTCCAGGATGCCGGACTTCTCGGCCACATCCCGTACGTTCCTCATCCCCACGTCCATGCCGAGCTGCACGAACGGCGTGTTGACCGACTGCTCCATCGCCTTGCGCAGGGAGATGTAGCCCCACGGGCGGTCGCTCTCGTTCTCCTGGAAGAACGGGGTGTTGTCCTTCTTCAGGACGTAGGTGCCGTCGTTGTTCCTGACCTTGAGATGGTCGTTGCCGTTGTACTTGCTCAGCGGCGAGACCCCGGCTCCGTCGCTCCGATACGTGCCGTGCTCCATCGCCGCAGCGAGCACGAACGGCTTCCACGTCGAACCGACGGGGACACCCGAGGTGTCCGCGTTGTTGTTGAAGTGGCCGTTCTCGTACCCCGCACCGCCGTAGAGCGCGACGATCGCGCCGTCCTTGGGCTTCACCGACGCCGCGCCGAACTGGACGTGCTTGTCCAGCTCACGGTTCTTCGGGTCGAGCTTCTCCTTCTCGACCTTCTTGACCGCCTTCGCCAGCGCCTCGACGTTGGCCTTCTTGAAGGTCGTCTTGATCTGGTAGCCGCCCAGGTCGAACTGCTTCTCGGAGATGTTGGAGTGGCTCAGGACGTACTTCTTGGCCGTGTCCACCAGGTACCCGATCTGGCCGGTCATGCCCTTGGAGGCCTTGCGGTCCTGGGGCATCGGGTACTTCTTGATCGCTTCCTGGTACTCCGCGTCCGTGATCCTCTTGTCGTTGTGCATCTGCTCGAGGATCCAGCTCCAACGCTCCTTGGAACGCTCGGTGTTGGCCTCCTTGGTCGCCGTCTTGTCGATGCCGTCATTACCCGCGGGGTCGTAGTACGTCGGACCCTTGAGCAGGGCGGCGAGGAAGGCACACTCGCTCGGCTCGAGGTCCTTCGCCTCCTTGCCGTAGTAGGCCTGGGCGGCGGCCTGGATGCCGTAGGCCCCACGGCCGTAGTACGAGGTGTTCAGGTAACCCTGGAGGATCACCGGCTTGGAGACCTTCGTGCCCACCTTGATGGAGATGAACATCTCCTTGAACTTACGGCTGAGCGACTGTTCCTGGCTCAGGTAGGTGTTCTTGACGAACTGCTGCGTGATCGTCGAACCGCCCTGCGTGTTGCCACCGCGAGCCATGTTGGCCAGGGCGCGGGCGATACCCATGGGGTCGACGCCCTTGTCCTGGTAAAAGCTCTTGTTCTCGGCCGAGATCACCGCCCACTGCATGGCCTTGGGGATCCGGTCGATCGTGACGTTCTGCCGGTTCTGACCACTGCCCGCCGCGACCATCTGCTTGCCGTCGGCCCAGTAGTAGACGTTGTTCTGCGACAGGGCCGCCGCGTTCTCCTCGTTGGGAACGCCCACCATGGCGTAGCCGATGCCCGCCACGGCCATCAGGCTGCCGATGAAACCGATGCACAGGCCGGAGACGAGCTTCCAGGACGGCATCCATCGCTGCCAGCCGTACTTGCCGGCCCGCGGATAGTCGATCAGCCGCTTCTTGTCTGGGACGGCGGCGGCGCGGCCTCTGCCCCGGCCGGGCCCGTTCGGCCCGCCAGGGGCGGCACGCCGGCCACCTCGGGTCGGTTCGGCCGCTCTGCGGCGACTGCCACCCGTACTTCTCTGCGCAGCACGGCGGGCCTCGGCACGGCCGCCGTACTGACGCTCCTCACCCCCTGAGTCGAAAGCGTCCGACCCATAGGAGTCGGACGGAGACCCGGTGGCGCCTCGCGGTGCCGCACGGCGGCCGGGGGACGAGCCGGACTGGCCGCGTCGGGCCGCGGCACGTCCGCCTCCCTGCGGCTGCGGCGGTTTGCGACGGTGCTCGCTCATCGAACGACTACTCCTCGGGCAGGCGCACCCCTGCGCGCCTGGAAACGGCGGCTAGTTTCCGGTCCCCCCGAAGTACGGATGCGGTCGGCTCCGCATTCATCGGTCCCGCATGCACCCGTACTACACCGAAGACGACGACGCTCTCAGGTGTCACTCGGTTCCCGGTGATGTGCATGGCGCACAGACTACGCACCGCCAAAACCCGCCGAGCCCCGAAGTTCACCTCAAATCAGGCAACTCGTGTCCGATGAATCGGTGATGTGATCCCGTTCACCCACCCCCCTCTTGTCGCATCCGGAAGGCCGTTCTATCGTCGTGATGTATCGAGTCGATACATCAGCTCGACACATCGGCCCGACACATCGGACTGATACATGCGCACCGCGGCGAGAGGAGGCGACGATGAGCCGGCGTTCCGGGATCCTCGAGTTCGCCGTACTCGGCCTGCTCCGCGAATCTCCGATGCACGGCTATGAGCTGCGTAAACGGCTCAACACATCGCTGGGCGTCTTCCGTGCGTTCAGCTACGGGACGCTCTACCCCTGCCTCAAGACGCTGGTCGCCAACGGCTGGTTGATCGAGGAATCCGGGAGTGCCACCCCCGAGGAAGCCCTCGCCGCCCCCCTCGCGGGGCGCCGCGCCAAGATCGTCTATCGGTTGACAGCGGAGGGCAAGGAGCACTTCGAGCAGCTGCTCTCACAGACCGGGCCCGACGCGTATGAGGACGAAACCTTCGCGGCCCGTTTCGCCTTCTTCGGCCAGACCTCACGCGATGTCCGCATGCGCGTGCTGGAAGGCCGCCGCAGCCGGCTGGAGGAGCGGCTGGAGAAGATGAGCGCGTCCCTGGCCCGGACCCGGGAGCGCCTCGACGACTACACGCTAGAGCTCCAGCGCCACGGGATGGAGTCCGTGGAGCGCGAGGTGCGCTGGCTGAACGAGCTCATCGAGAGCGAGCGGGCGGGGCGGGACCTCAAGGGTCCGGCCTCCGGAGAGCCCGCCTCGCGTGACACCACATCTGGAGCGTCGGGCGGCCTGCCCCGGCCGGGGGACGGCCCCCGTCCGGATACGCCCGACGACACCGCCACGTGAGAGCCCACTCAGGGCCTCACTCGTACACACAGGGAGCAACCGGAATGGGTTCGGTTCGCGTAGCCATCGTCGGTGTGGGCAACTGCGCCGCATCGCTGGTGCAGGGAGTCGAGTACTACAAGGACGCCGACGCGGCGTCCAGGGTGCCGGGCCTGATGCACGTCCAGTTCGGCGACTACCACGTCAGCGACATCGAGTTCGTTGCCGCGTTCGACGTGGACGCCAAGAAGGTCGGTCTCGACCTGGCGGACGCCATCGGCGCCTCCGAGAACAACACCATCAAGATCTGCGACGTCCCCAGCACGGGTGTCTCGGTGCAGCGCGGCCACACCCTCGACGGCCTCGGCAAGTACTACCGCGAGACCATCGAGGAGGCCGCCGAGGAGCCGGTCGACGTCGTCCAGGTCCTCAAGGACAAGCAGGTCGACGTCCTCGTCTGCTACCTGCCCGTCGGCTCCGAGGACGCGGCGAAGTTCTACGCCCAGTGCGCCATCGACGCCAAGGTCGCCTTCGTCAACGCCCTTCCGGTCTTCATCGCCGGCACCAAGGAGTGGGCGGACAAGTTCACCGAGGCGGGCGTCCCGATCGTCGGTGACGACATCAAGTCCCAGGTCGGCGCCACCATCACGCACCGTGTGATGGCCAAGCTGTTCGAGGACCGGGGCGTCGTCCTGGACCGCACGATGCAGCTGAACGTCGGCGGCAACATGGACTTCAAGAACATGCTCGAGCGCGACCGCCTCGAGTCGAAGAAGATCTCCAAGACGCAGGCCGTCACCTCCCAGATCCGCGACCGCGAGCTGGGCGAGGGCAACGTTCACATCGGCCCGTCCGACTACGTCGCCTGGCTGGACGACCGCAAGTGGGCCTACGTCCGTCTCGAGGGCCGTGCCTTCGGCGACGTCCCGCTGAACCTGGAGTACAAGCTCGAGGTCTGGGACTCCCCGAACTCCGCCGGCGTCATCATCGACGCCCTGCGCGCCGCGAAGATCGCCAAGGACCGCGGCATCGGCGGTCCGATCCTCTCCGCGTCGAGCTACTTCATGAAGTCCCCGCCCGTGCAGTACTTCGACGACGAGGCCCGTGAGAACGTCGAGAAGTTCATCAAGGGTGAGGTCGAGCGCTGACGCGCACAACAGTCGCTCCTGCCAGGGCTGTGAGGGTCCCCGGGTCGCACGACCCGGGGACCCTCCCCATATGTGAGGGTGGGCCCCATGGCCGTCGTCCGTGACCTGCGCGTCCTGTTGCGCTTCCAGGGCTTCCGGCGCCTGCTCGCCGTACGTCTGCTGTCGCAGGGTGCCGACGGCGTCTACCAGGTCGCGCTCGCCGCGTACGTGGTCTTCTCGCCGGAGAAGGAGACCTCGGCGGCCGGGGTCGCCTCCGCCATGGCCGTGCTGCTGCTCCCGTACTCCCTCGTCGGTCCCTTCGCCGGCGTGCTGCTGGACCGCTGGAGGCGCCGTCAGGTCCTGCTGTTCGGCAGCCTGTTGCGCGCCCTGCTGGCCCTTGCGACGGCCCTGCTGATCCTCAGTCCCGCACCGGACTGGCTCTTCTACGTCTCGGCCCTGTGCGTCACGGCCGTCAACCGCTTCGTCCTGTCGGGCCTTTCCGCCGCCCTGCCGCGTGTGGTCGACGCCGACCGCCTGGTCATCGCCAACTCCCTCTCCCCGACGGCCGGGACACTGGCCGCGATCGCGGGCGGCGGACTCGCCTTCGTCGTGCGCCTGGCGGTGGCTGACTCGGACGCCGCAGTGGTGCTCGTGGGAGCCGGACTGTATCTGTGCGCCGCGCTCGCATCGCTGAGCATGGCGCGGGAACTCCTCGGCCCTGACCGGCCCTTGCCCCGCGCGCAGATCGGGACGGCTCTCACGGGCACCGCCCGCGACCTGGCGGCGGGCGTGCGTCACCTGGCCGCGCCGCAGCGCCGGGAAGCCGCCTGGGCGCTCACGGCGATGTCGCTGATGCGGTTCTGCTACGGCGCTCTGCTGGTCATGCTGCTGATGCTGTGCCGGTACGCGCTCACCTCGAGCACGGACGACGGACTCGCTCTGCTGGGACTGGCGTTGGGCTTCTCCGGCGCCGGGTTCTTCGCGGCTGCCGTGGTGACCCCCTGGACCGCGGGGCGGCTCGGGCCGGGCCGCTGGATCGTCGTGTGCGCGGGAGCCGCGGCGCTGCTGGAGCCCGCGCTCGGACTACCGTTCGCCACCGCCCCGCTGCTGGCCGCGGCCTTCGTCCTGGGTCTGACCACCCAAGGCGCGAAGATCGCCACGGACACCATCGTCCAGTCCTCGGTCGAGGACGGATTCCGTGGCCGGATCTTCTCCGTTTACGACGTCCTCTTCAACGTCTCCTTCGTCGGCGCGGCCGCCGTGGCCGCCGTGATGCTGCCGCCGGACGGCCGGTCCGTCCCGCTGGTGATCACGATCTCCGTTATCTACGCGGCAGTAGCTGTGGCTATGGGCCGGTTTGGCCGCCAGTAAGTGTCACATCAATGACACAGAGCCACTTCTGGCTACTGCGTTGTCAGTGCGGACCGCTACCTTACGTGGGTCTTATCTCGCGACATGTTCGCGTCACTCACCATGTTCTAGGGGGACCCCCAAGTGACTACTCCGCCGCCCCAGGGCAATCCATTCGCACAGGGCCAGCCCGCGGCTGCACCCCAGGCTCCGGTCCCGCCCCAGGGCGGCTACCCCCAGCAGCCCGGACAGCCCGGCTTCCCGCCCCAGGGCGCCGCTCCGTACGCTCCGGTTCCCCCGCAGCCGTCCGGCCGCAAGCTCAGCTTCAAGACGATCAAGAACATCGTCGTCGTCATCGCCGTGGCGGGCGTGGCCATCGGGGGCTACCTGGCCAGCCGGGACGACGCCAACACGGCGGCCGTCGGCGACTGCATGCACCGCGGCAGCGCCAGCGACAACAACCCGGACCTCGAGGTCGTCGAGTGCAGCGACGCGAAGGCCCAGTACAAGGTACTGGCCAAGATCGAGGGCTCATACCTCACGCAGACGCTGGCCTCCAGCAAGTGTGAGGCCGAGGCCAAAGACTTCCAGTACACGTACACCGAGAGCGGTGACGGCAAGGACTTCCTGCTCTGCCTGAAGGACTACAAGAAGTAGGCAGACGTGACGAGGGGCGGTGTTTCACGTGAAACACCGCCCCTCGGTCTGTCTCCGGAAGGCCGCCGCGCTGCACCGGGGTCATGTTTCACGTGAAACATGACCCCGTTTCACAGCTCAGCCCTCCCGCCCGGCCCACCACTCCTTGAGCGCGGCCACCGCGGCGTCGTGCTCCATCGGCCCGTTCTCCAGCCGCATCTCCAGCATGTGCTGGTAGGCACGGCCGATGACCGGGCCGGGACCCACGCCGAGGATCTCCATGATCTGGTTGCCGTCGAGGTCCGGGCGGATCGAGTCCAGCTCCTCCTGCTCCTGCAGCTTGGCGATCCGCTCCTCCAGCCCGTCGTAGGCACGGGAGAGAGCCGCCGCCTTGCGCTTGTTGCGCGTGGTGCAGTCCGAGCGGGTCAGCTTGTGGAGGCGGTTCAGGAGCGGACCGGCGTCACGGACGTAACGGCGGACCGCCGAGTCCGTCCACTCACCGGTGCCGTAACCGTGGAAGCGCAGGTGGAGTTCGACCAGACGTGAGACGTCCTTCACCAGCTCGTTGGAGTACTTCAGAGCGGTCATACGCTTCTTGGTCATCTTCGCCCCCACCACCTCGTGATGGTGGAACGAGACCCGGCCGTCCTTCTCGAACCGGCGCGTGCGCGGCTTGCCGATGTCGTGCAGGAGGGCGGCCAGGCGGAGGGTGAGGTCGGGACCGTCCTCCTCCAGAGCCATCGCCTGCTCCAGGACGATCAGCGAGTGGTCGTAGACGTCCTTGTGGCGGTGGTGCTCGTCACGCTCCAGGCGCAGGGCCGGCAGCTCGGGCACCACGCGTTCGGCGAGGCCCGTCTCGACGAGCAGCGTCAGGCCCGTGCGCGGCTGCTGGGAGAGGATCAGCTTGTTCAGCTCGTCCCGCACCCGCTCCGCCGAGACGATCTCGATGCGCCCGGCCATCTCCGTCATCGCCGTGACGACCTCGGGGGCGACCTCGAAATCGAGCTGAGCCGCGAAGCGCGCGGCTCGCATCATCCGCAGGGGATCATCCGAGAACGACTCCTCCGGGGTGCCGGGAGTACGCAGCACACGCGCCGCGAGGTCCTCGAGCCCCCCGTGCGGGTCGATGAACTCCTTCTCCGGCAGGGCCACCGCCATCGCGTTCACCGTGAAGTCACGGCGGACGAGGTCTTCCTCGATGGAGTCCCCGTAGGACACCTCGGGCTTGCGCGAGGTGCGGTCGTAGGCCTCGGAGCGGTAGGTGGTCACCTCGATCTGGTAGCCACCCTTGTGGGCACCGACCGTGCCGAAGGCGATTCCGACCTCCCAGACGGCGTCCGCCCACGGGCGCACGATCTTGAGGACGTCCTCGGGGCGGGCGTCGGTCGTGAAGTCCAGGTCGTTGCCGAGCCGGCCCAGCAGCGCGTCCCGTACCGACCCGCCGACGAGGGCGAGTGAGAAGCCGGCCTCCTGGAAGCGGCGGGCGAGGTCGTCGGCGACAGGAGCGACCCGCAACAGTTCACTCACCGCGCGGTGCTGCACCTGGCTCAGGGCACTGGACGTTTCTTCGTTGGCGTTCGGCACAACAGAAGAGGGTACGTGGCCCGGGCCACCGAGAGCTCCTCCTATTCCGCCCGCCATTCCTCACGCAGATGCATGGGGGACACGTCCGTCATGGGCGCACAAGCTCAGCTCCTGAGCCGTAAAGAACCGCTCCCGCGCATAGAGTCATATACCGGGCAGCAAGGAGTCGGCCCGGCGATCTTGTGGAGCGGACCGCGGCACTTCCCCTCAGCGCACATCGTTACCATGCCTGGACGCACATTCCGACGACCACTGACGACGACGAGGGACGGACGAGCGCGTGGCCGAGGCGGCAGACTTCCAGGGGACCAGTGCCTCACCTGCCCGCCGCTGGCTGCGGCGCACCGGGGCACTGCTCACCGGCGCGCCGCTGCTGGCCGGACTCCTCCAGTTGCCCGCCGCGACGCCGGCGGACGCGGCCGGGCAGGAGTCCCTGCAGGCTGCCGCCGGCGCGGGCTCGGTATCGGTCGCGGTCGACTCGCTCACGCCCAGCGCCCCCTCCGACGGGGACACGGTCACCGTGTCGGGCACAGTGACGAACAACGGCAAGCAGACGGTCACCGGCGCCCACGTAGACCTCCAGGTGGGGCCCCCTCTCGAGACCCGCTCGTCGATCGACACCCTCGCCAAGAAGAGCAACGATCTCCAGGGACCCTCCGGCGAGAAGGTCGGCGGCAAGTACACCGAGAAGTACTCCGCGCTCACCCCCGGTGTCGCGGAGCCCTTCAGCATCTCCGTACCGGCCGACAAACTCGACCTCGGCCGTGACGGCGTCTACCAGCTGGCCGTCTCGCTCTCCGGGGAGACCTCGGCACAGCCCTGGGACCAGGTCCTCGGCGTCCAGCGCACGTTCCTGCCCTGGCAGCCGGAGGAAGCCGACACCAAGACGAAGACGACCTTCCTGTGGCCGCTCGTCTCCAGCGCCCACATGGCGGCCGAGACGGGGTCGAACGAGCAGCAGACACCGGTCTTCCGCGACGACGAACTCGCCGAGGAGATCTCCCCGGGCGGCCGCCTCGACCAGATGGTGTCGCTGGGCAAGGGCCTCGACGTCACCTGGGTCGTCGACCCGGACCTGCTGGCGTCCGTCGACGCGATGACGCGGAGCTACCAGGTCCGCGCCGCGGACGGCAGCACCACGTCCGGCAAGAACCAGGAGGTCGCCAAGCACTGGCTGGCCGAGCTCCAGCAGGCGGTCACGGGCAACGAGGTGGCCGCCCTGCCCTTCGGCGACCCGGACCTGGCCTCCCTCGCCCACAACGGCACGAACGTCACGGGCTCCCTGGGCCACCTCAAGGAGGCCACCGACGTCGCCGACGAGACGGTGAACACGATCCTCCACGTGAAACCGTCCACGGACTTCGTCTGGCCGGTGGACGGCGCCATCGACCCGTCGATCGTGAAGGTCGCCACCTCCGCGGGCGCCGACAAGGTGATCACCCGCAGCGACAGCCTCCAGGACAACCTGTCGTACACGCCCTCCGCGGCCCGGCCCATCGGCGGCGGCACCACGGCCGTCGTCGCGGACTCCCGGATGTCGACGGCCTTCCAGGGCGACCTGAGCAGGGCCTCCGCCTCCACCCTCGCCGTGCAGCGCTTCCTGGCGCAGAGCCTCACGCTCGGCCTGCAGACCGGCAAGCAGCGCAGTGTCGTCGTCGCCCCGCAGCGCATGCCGTCCGTGAGCCAGGCACAGGCCATGGCCGAAGCCCTGGAAGCCCTCCAGGGCGGGAACTGGTCCGAATCGCAGGACCTCACGGCCGCCACCAAGGACAAGCCCGACCCGGCAGCCAACACGCGGGTGCCGTCGGCCTACCCCTCCTCGCTGCGCAAGCAAGAGCTGCCGCGGGCCGCCTTCGAGCAGATCGCCCAGACCAAGGGCAAGCTCGACAAGTTCAAGGTGATCCTCACCCGCCAGTCCCGGGTGGTGACCCCGTTCGGGCGGGCCATGAACCGCGAGATGTCCACGTCGTGGCGCGGCCGGGGCATCGCGGCGGTCGGATACCGCGACGGCATCGAGTCGTACCTCAACGGGCTCATCGACGGGGTCAAGCTGATCCAGAAGTCGGAGACCAAGCTCTCCGGCCGCAGTGCCACGATCCCCGTGACCGTGCAGAACAACCTGGTCCAGGGTGTCGAGCACCTGAGGCTGCGACTCACATCAAAGAACCCCACGCGCCTCAAGATCGGCGGAGACGCCTACGAGGAGCAGCGCGTCACCGTCAACGGCGGCCACGCCCAGTCGGTGAAGTTCCCCACGTCGGCCAACGCCAACGGCCGGGCCGAAGTCGTCGCCCAGCTGTACACGGAGGACGGCCAGAGGTACGGCGCCCCGGTCACCTTCGACGTGAAGGTAACCGAGGTCACACCCACTGTCATGCTGGTCATCGGCGGTGGCGTGCTGCTCCTGGTCCTCGCGGGCTTCCGGATGTACACCCACCGCAAGCGCGCCGCCGCCCGTGAGGCTGCCGAGGACGACACCACCGAGGCGGACGGCGAGAACGACGGCCCGCACGACCGGGAGGACGCTCCGCAGAACCGGGAGGACGCTCCGCAGAACCCGGAGCCCTCCGGCGCACGTCTCAAGGAAGAGGCCGCGGCCGGCTCAGGGGCAGACGCCTCCGAGCAGCCGAGTGACCTGGCCCCGGACACCGCAGCGGAAAGCGCCGACCCGTCCGGGACGGGTGAGAGAGTGGACCGTTGAGAAATCGTGGCCGGTGGGCCCGGGACGATGAGGTGGGGTAACCATGAACGCGCCGTACGACGGTGACCGCGGCCGTGCCGCGGGCAACTCGGGCTACCCCGACGCGGGCGGGCCCGAGGGTTCACCGCCCGAGCACGGCCAGGTGCCGCCGCAGCCGCCCGCGGACATCTATCTTCAGGACGCCTACGGCCAGGACCCCTACCGGGCACAGGACCTCTCCGCCCAGGACCCGGTCGGCGAGGCGCTCTACGACCGCTCCGCGCACCCGCCGCCCGCTCCAGGCACGTACCAGCCGCAGCAGCAGCTGTACGGTCAGCCGCCGCACTCGCCCTACGCGCCCGACCCGCAGGTGTGGGCGCAGACACCCGCGCCGGAGCCGGAGGGCCCGACGCGGCATCTGCCGTACGGCGACGACCCCCGCACCACCCAGTTCGTCGGCGTGGACGACCTCGTCTCCCAGGCGGGCGAGCCGCGCCAGGAGCCGGACGCCTTCGCGCACCTCTTCCGGGATCAGCAGCAGGGCAGCGGTCACCCCTCGTATGAGTCGCCGGCGGTCCCCGGCCCGTCCCCGGCCCCGGGGCAGATGGCACAGGGCCCGTACGCACCGCAGGGTCAGTACGCGGAGCCCGGCCGGACCGCGGCGGCACCGCCCGTGATGGACGAGGCGCCGGCCCCCGAGCCGGCCGCCGCACCCGCTCCGAAGAAGACCGGCCGCGCCGCGGGCCTGATGAAGTCCAGCGCTGTGATGGCTGCGGGCACGATGGTCTCCCGCCTCACCGGCTTCATCCGCTCCGCGCTGATCGTGTCGGCGCTGGGCGTCGGCCTCCTCGGTGACACCTTCCAGGTCGCCTACCAGCTGCCGACGATGATCTACATCCTCACCGTCGGCGGTGGTCTCAACTCCGTCTTCGTGCCGCAGCTCGTGCGCGCCATGAAGGAGGACGACGACGGCGGGGAGGCGTACGCCAACCGCCTGCTCACCCTGGTCATCGTGACGCTGGGCGGACTCACCGCGCTCTCCGTCCTCGGCGCGCCGCTTCTGATCCGCCTGCTGTCGGACCCGGTGGCGAGCGACCCGGCGGCGAACGGGGTCGCCGTCACCTTCGCCCAGTACTTCCTGCCCACCATCTTCTTCATGGGCATCCACGTGGTGATGGGCCAGATCCTCAACGCCCGTGGCAAGTTCGGCGCGATGATGTGGACCCCGGTCCTGAACAACATCGTCATCATCGTGACGCTGGGCATGTTCATCTACGTCTACGGCACCGCGGCCGACTCCGGGATGAAGGCCGCGAACATCCCGCCGGAGGGCCAGCGCCTGCTCGGCATCGGCGTCCTGCTCGGTCTCGTGGTCCAGGCGCTCGCGATGATCCCCTACCTGCGCGAGACCGGCTTCCGGCTGCGGCTGCGCTTCGACTGGAAGGGCCAGGGCCTCGGCAAGGCCGTCACGCTGGCCAAGTGGACGGTGCTGTTCGTCCTCGCCAACCAGGCCGGCGCCATGATCGTCATCCAGTTGTCCACCGCGGCGGGCAAGGCCTCGCCGGTGGACGGCACCGGCTTCGCCGCCTACGCCAACGCACAGCTCATCTGGGGTCTGCCGCAGGCCATCATCACGGTCTCCCTCATGGCCGCTCTGCTGCCGCGCCTGTCGCGCTCGGCGGCCGAGGGCGACGGAGGCGCCGTCCGCGACGACATCTCCCAGGGCCTGCGCACCACGGCGGTGGCGATCGTGCCGATCGCGTTCGGGTTCCTCGCCCTCGGCATCCCGATGTGCACGCTGATGTTCGGCTCCTCGGGCACCAGCGAGGCCACCAACATGGGCTTCATGCTCATGGCGTTCGGTCTCGGCCTGATCCCGTACTCCGTGCAGTACGTGGTCCTGCGTGCCTTCTACGCCTATGAGGACACCCGAACTCCCTTCTACAACACGGTCATCGTGGCCGCGGTCAACGCGGGCGCCTCGGCGATCTGCTACTTCGTCATCCCGTCGCGCTGGGCCGTGGTGGGCATGGCCGCCTCGTATGGCCTCGCCTACGCGATCGGCGTCGGCGTCGCCTGGCGCCGGCTGCGCAAGCGGCTCGGCGGGGACCTCGACGGCGCCCGCGTCCTGCGGACTTACGCCCGGCTGTGCATCGCGTCGGTCCCGGCCGCCCTGCTCAGTGGCGCGGCCTGCTACGGCATCGGCCACTCGCTCGGACAGGGCCCGGCCGGCTCACTTGCCGCGGTCCTGGCCGGCGGCGCCGTTCTGCTCGGAATCTTCTTCGTCGCCGCCCGCCGCATGCGCATCGAGGAACTCAACTCGCTGGTCGGCATGGTCCGCGGACGCCTGGGACGTTGAGTCGGGGGGTAGGCGCACAACCATCGTCAGCCACCGCGTGTCGTGCATAGCGGCGGACTGTGGGCACAATTGGTTTCGGCGTCGGGCGGCATGCACGGGACGCCGGCCGGCGCGTAATGGATGGGGAGGCAGGGACGACGGTGGCGGAACGGAGTACGGCTGCCGTCGACGTGGCAGACAACAGCGACGAGTCGTCGCTGACCGCACAGGCGGACCAGTCCACGGCCGACGGGGTGGCCAAGAACCGGGAGCGGGACACGGACAGCGACGAGGTACAGGAGAGCACCAGGACCGACGGTGCCGGAACGACCTCGCCGCCCGAACTGCACAGTGGTCACAAACTCGCCAGACGCTACCGCCTCGAGGAGTGCGTCACCCGTCTGGACGGTTTCAGCAGTTGGCGTGCCGTGGACGAGAAGCTCCGGCGTGCCGTCGGAGTGCACATCCTGCCCGCCAACCACTCTCGGGCCCGCTCCGTCCTGGCGGCCGCCCGCTCGTCCGCCCTCCTCGGTGACCCACGCTTCGTCCAGGTGCTGGACGCGGTGGAGGAGAACGACGTCGTCTACGTCGTGCACGAATGGCTTCCCGACGCGACAGAACTGACCACGCTCCTCGCCTCCGGGCCCCTGGAGCCCTACGACGCCTACCAGATGGTCAGTCAGGTCTCCTCCGCCATGGCCGCCGCCCATCGTGAGGGCCTCGCCCATCTGCGGCTGAACCCCAACGCCGTGCTTCGTGCCTCGACCGGCCAGTGGCGCATCCGCGGCCTCGCCGTCAACGCCGCCCTGCGCGGCGTCTCGTCCGACACTCCGCAGCGCACGGACACCGAGGCCATCGGCGCCCTGCTGTACGCGGCGCTCACCCAGCGCTGGCCGTACGAGAGCGACGCCTACGGCCTGTCTGGCCTGCCGAAGGACATCGGCCTGATCGCGCCCGACCAGGTGCGGGCCGGTGTGCACCGCGGTCTGTCCGAGCTCTCCATGCGCGCGCTCGTCAACGACGGTGCCACCGCGTCCCGGCACGAGTCGCCGTGCACCACGCCGGAGGAGCTGGTGAAGGCGATCGGCGAGATGCCCCGCATCCGTCCGCCGGAGCCGGCGTTCACCGCCCCGCCCGAGTACCAGCGCACGACGTACCAGCAGGGCACGTACGGCCGTCAGGCCCCGCGTCCCGGCGTCACCCAGCCGGTCCCGACTCCGCCGCCCCCGCTCCAGAGCCGCACGGGCAAGGCCCTCAAGTGGGCCGTCTCCGCACTCCTGATCGCCGCGCTGGGCCTCGGCAGCTGGCAGCTGGCGGACGCACTGATGGACCAGGGCGGCAAGAGCGAGGACCCGGGCCAGACACAGACGAACGACGGGAACGACAAGAGCCCGAACAAGCCGGTCAGCAAGCCGATCACCATCAGCGCTGCCCGCGACTTCGATCCCCTCGGGGACCAGACGGAGAAGCCGTCCGACATAGGGAAGGTCTACGACAACAGCACGGCCACCTACTGGCAGACGGACTTCTACCTGAGCCCGGACTTCGGAAGGCTCAAGTCGGGCGTCGGCATCATCCTCGACCTCGGCAAGACGCAACAGGTCGGGAAGGTGACCGTCACGTTCGTGGGGGACACCTCGGTCGAGCTCCGCAGCGCGAGCTCGGGCGCGGGATCGGAGCCGACCTCCCTCGACGCCTACACCAAGGTCGCCGAAGGTTCAGGGACGACTGTTCAGCTCAAGCCCGGCAAGTCGCTCAAGAGCCGGTACCTCCTCGTGTGGCTGACGAAGCTGCCGTTGCAGCCGGACGACGGCAAGTGGCGCGGCAGGGTGGCGGACATCAAGGTGACCAGCTGACGGCATCTGCCTCGAGGAAGGAGGCCGATGGCAGACGGCACCGGACATGACGGAGTGAGCGATCAGGATCTGCTCGCACGGCACGTCGAAGGCGACCCCGACGCGTTCGGTGAGATCGTGCGGCGGCATCGCGACCGGCTCTGGGCCGTCGCCCTGCGGACGCTCGGAGACCGCGAGGAGGCCGCTGACGCCGTGCAGGACGCCCTCGTGTCCGCCTACCGGGCCGCTCACACCTTCCGGGGCCAGTCGGCCGTCACGACGTGGCTGCACAGGATCACGGTGAACGCCTGCCTGGACCGCGCCCGCAAGGCAGCCTCCCGGAAGACCTCTCCCGTCGACGACACCGAGCGCCTCGAGCAGCTGCTGGAGCCACACGAGTCGGCTTCGGCCCCCGCCGAGCGCAACGATCTCCACCGGCAGCTCATCGAGGCCCTGGGAACCCTGCCGACCGACCAGCGCGCCGCTCTCGTCCTGGTGGACATGCAGGGCTACCCGGTCGCGGAAGCCGCCCGCATGCTCGACGTGCCGACCGGCACGGTGAAGAGCAGATGTGCGCGCGGCAGAGCCAGACTCCTTCCGCTGCTCACCCATCTCAGGCCGGACCACAGTGGTGAGGGCAAGAACCCGGGCGGAGAACGGAACCGGACGCAGGGGCCGACCGTCCCACCCGCAGCGGGACCGCGTCGAGCGGAACCCCCGGACACAGGACCGAGCGACTCAGCTGCGGTGAAGGGCGGAGGTGGACGAGCGTGACGTCGACGACAGACATGGCCGGGCACCCGGACGTCGCGGAGATCTCCGACCTCGCCGAGGGTCTCCTCCCACCGGCCCGGTCCACCGAACTGCGCCGACACCTGGACGACTGCGAACTCTGTGCGGACGTCTACGCCTCCTTGGAGGAGATCCGCGGGCTGCTCGGCACGCTGCCGGGTCCGCCGCGTATGCCCGCCGACGTCGCGGGCCGCATCGATGCCGCTCTCGCCGCCGAGGCCCTGCTGAACGCCGCGGGACCGGAGGCCGCAGAGAGCCCAGAGCCGGTGAGCGTTCCCGGTTCCGCCTCCGAGGACGCCAGCGATGCACATGTTTCACGTGAAACATCGACGCCCCTCGACCGGCCTGCCGGACGTCCCCGCTCCTCCATCACCGGGCCGGGCCGTAAGAGCCGCACACGCAGCGGACGCCGCCGGATCGCCGTCCTCGGGACCGTCTTCACGGTGGCCGCCCTGGGTCTGGGATCCGTCCTGCTGTCGTCGCTCGGCGACAACAAGCCCGACACGGCCGGTGAACGGCAGACCACGGCCGCGGACACCTTCTCCGAGGGGAAGCTGAAGGAACAGGTCACCGGGCTCCTCGCCGAGAACAAGACCAAGGAGGGTGGCTCCCGCACGCCCTTCGGTGCGGCGACGGCTCCCGGCACCAACCAGCCGAAGGTCTTCAGGGAAGTCGTGGTGCCCGGCTGCGTCCGCGACGGCATCGGGCGCGACGACGCGGCCCTGGCCACCGAGAACGGAACCTATCAAGGGAAGAAGGCCATGCTCGTACTGCTTCCCGACGCCGCCGACGCCACTCGGGTCACCGCCTACATCGTCGACGCGACCTGTGTGGATCACGAGGGGCCCACCGCCGTCGGCAAGGTACTCCTGGAGCGCACCTACCCGTCTGCCTGAACGAACGGCATCGCCTTCGCCGTGCGGGGTCACCGCAGGGCGAAGCATCTCCGTGTGCCCGGACACAGCGGGAATGCGCGCCCCTTAGGATCCGTTGGGTGGGGTGAGAGGTCAAAGAGAACTCCCACCGCTCGACCGACGCAGTCCAGAGACGAGGAAACAAGCCGTGAGCGACGTCCGTAACGTGATCATCATCGGCTCCGGGCCCGCCGGCTACACGGCGGCGCTCTACACCGCGCGCGCGTCGCTGAAGCCACTGGTGTTCGAGGGCGCCGTTACCGCGGGTGGTGCGCTCATGAACACCACCGACGTCGAGAACTTCCCCGGCTTCCGGGACGGCATCATGGGCCCCGAGCTCATGGACAACATGCGTGCCCAGTCGGAGCGCTTCGGAGCCGAGCTCGTCCCGGACGACATCGTGGCCGTCGACCTGAGCGGTGAGATCAAGACTGTCACGGACACGGCCGGCACCGTGCACCGGGCGAAGGCCGTCATCGTCGCCACCGGCTCGCAGCACCGCAAGCTCGGACTGCCGAACGAGGACGCCCTGTCGGGCCGCGGTGTGTCCTGGTGCGCCACCTGTGACGGGTTCTTCTTCAAGGACCAGGACATCGCCGTGATCGGTGGTGGCGACACCGCGATGGAGGAGGCCACCTTCCTCTCGCGGTTCGCCAAGTCGGTGACCATCGTCCACCGCCGCGATACCCTGCGCGCCTCCAAGGCCATGCAGGAGCGCGCCTTCACCGACCCGAAGATCTCCTTCGTGTGGGACAGCGAGGTCGCCGAGATCCAGGGCGACCCGAAGCTCTCCGGTCTGAAGCTGCGCAACCTCAAGACCGGTGAGCTCTCGGACCTGCCGGTGACCGGACTTTTCATCGCCATCGGCCACGACCCGCGCACCGAGCTCTTCAAGGGCCAGCTTGACCTGGACGAAGAGGGCTACCTGAAGGTGAGCGCGCCGTCGACGCGCACGAACGTGACCGGTGTCTTCGGCGCCGGCGACGTGGTCGACCACACCTACCGTCAGGCGATCACCGCGGCCGGGACCGGCTGCTCCGCAGCTCTCGACGCCGAGCGCTACCTCGCCGCCCTGGCGGACGAGGAGCAGCCCGAGCCCGAGAAGACCTCCGTCTGACCTCCCCCTACCCGCCCCACGCACCAACCAGTTAAGGAGCCCGCCGTGGCCGGCACCCTGAAGAATGTGACCGACGACTCCTTCGAGCAGGACGTCCTCAAGAGCGACAAGCCTGTTCTGGTGGACTTCTGGGCCGCCTGGTGCGGTCCCTGCCGCCAGATCGCTCCGTCCCTCGAGGCGATCGCCGCCGAGTACGGCGACAAGATCGAGATCGTCAAGCTGAACATCGACGAGAACCCGGGTACGGCCGCCAAGTACGGCGTCATGTCCATCCCGACCCTGAACGTCTACCAGGGTGGCGAGGTCGCCAAGACCATCGTGGGCGCGAAGCCGAAGGCCGCGATCGTTCGCGACCTCGAGGAGTTCATCGCCGAGTGAATCGGCTGCAGCGTCACACCGACGGTGCGTGTTTCACGTGAAACACGAATGGGCCCACCCTTCCGGGTGGGCCCATTCGTTTGTCTGCTCACAGCGGCCGCAGCGCCGGCTCCTTCTGCACGGCTCCCAGGAGCCGGTCCAAGGCCATCTCGACGTCTTCCTTCCAGGAGAGCGTCGACCTCAGTTCCAGCCTCAGCCTCGGATGGGAGGGATGCTGGCGGACCGTCTTGAAGCCCACCGCCAGAAGATGGTCGGCGGGCAGCACACAGGCTGGTTCCTTCCAGCGCGCGTCTCCGAAGGCCTCGATCGCCTTGAACCCCCGCCGCAGCAGATCTTTGGCGACCGTCTGAACCATCACTCTGCCCAGCCCCTGCCCCTGGTAACCGGGCACGATGAACGCGGTCATCAGCTGCACCGCGTCAGGGGATACGGGGCTCGTGGGGAACGCCGTGGAACGGGGGACGTAAGCGGGCGGGGCGTAGAGCACATACCCCACCGGCATGTCGTCGACGTACACGACCCGGCCGCAGGAGCCCCAGTCCAGCAGAACCGCTGAGATCCAGGCTTCCTTCTCCGGGGCGGAGGTGCCCTCCTTTACCGCGGCCTCACCGCTGACTGCGTCGAGCTCCCAGAAGACACACGAGCGACAACGCTTGGGAAGGTCCTGGAGGTTGTCCAGCGTGAGCGGTACGAGCCGGCGGCCCATGAAGGCTGATCCTCGCTTCCTTCGCCCGCCACCGCGTCGCGGGCGGCTGTCAGAGCGCTCCGTTCCCTGAGGAGACTGCCGATGAACCCACCGACCGCTCCCAGTCCCAAACCGGCGCTCACCAGTCCGGTGCGGCTCATGGTTCGCATGGCCCCTGCCTCCCTTTCAGAGGTGCTGCCGAGTGGTTGCGCCGTACCTGACGCATCGTATCCACGATGCGATTCCATCGATACCGCCAGAAAGGAAAGAGCGAGCCATGTTCCGGCACACACCGGACACGGCCCGCTCTGTTTCCCTGCACAGCAGAGGCTCCATGCCGGAGGCTCAGGACGCGCGCTCTTCGGCGTCGCCCTCCAAGAGGCTGTTCTGCAGGACCGGCCCCTCGCCAGGAGCGAGTGAGCCGAGGATCCGCTCAAGATCCTCCATCGAGGCGAACTCGACGGTGATCTTGCCCTTCTTCTGCCCCAGGTCGACCTTCACTCGCGTCTCGAAGCGGTCCGAGAGCCGTGTGGCGAGGTCGGACAGGGCCGGAGAGACCCGGGCGCCGGCGCGCGGGCCCTTGGGCTTCTGAGCCTTCTGAGGCCGCGACCCCATCAGGGTCACGATCTCCTCGACGGCCCGCACCGAGAGGCCCTCGGCCACGATGCGGTGAGCCAGCCGATCCTGCTCCTCCGAGTCCTCGACGGAGAGCAGTGCCCGTGCGTGGCCGGCGGAGAGCACCCCGGCGGCGACCCGGCGCTGCACGGCCGGCGAGAGCTTCAGCAGACGCAGGGTGTTGGAAACCTGCGGGCGCGATCGGCCGATGCGGTCCGCCAGCTGATCGTGCGTGCAGTTGAAGTCCCTGAGCAACTGGTCGTAGGCAGCTGCCTCTTCCAGCGGGTTCAGCTGCGCACGGTGCAGATTCTCCAGCAGTGCGTCCAGGAGGAGCTTCTCGTCCTCGGTGGCCCGCACGATCGCCGGGATCGCCTCCAGCCCCGCCTCGCGGCAGGCCCGCCAGCGGCGCTCACCCATGATGAGCTCGTAGCGGTCGACACCCACCTGCCGCACGACGACCGGCTGAAGGAGCCCTACTTCCTTGATGGAGGTGATGAGCTCGGACAGCGCATCCTCGTCGAAGACATCACGAGGCTGACGCGGGTTCGGCGTGATGAAGTCGAGGGGGATCTCCGCGAAGTGCGCGCCGATGGGCGCCGCAGGCGTGGCAGGGGCACTCGGCTGCGCCGGCTCCTCTGTTTCACGTGAAACAGTCGGCAGGGTTGCCACCTTCGCCGCGGCCACCCCACGATCGCTCGGCAGCACAGGCACTGCCGCCGGGGACGCGGGAGCAGCGTTCCCCGCCGCGGCCTGGGCCACCGACTTCTCCGTCGGTGCGGCAGGGATCAGTGCACCGAGACCACGGCCCAGCCCCCTTCGTCGCTCGCTCACTGGATGCCCTCCACCATGCTCGGGTCGTTCTGCTGTACGCCGATATGGGCGTGCGTGGCGTCATAGCTGATGCCAACGCCCTTCAGCGCGATCTCGCGTGCCGCCTCAAGGTAGGAGAGGGCACCACTCGATCCTGGATCGTAGGTCAAGACCGTCTGCCCATAGCTCGGCGCCTCCGAGATACGGACGGAACGGGGGATGCTCGTGCGCAGCACCTCGTCGCCGAAGTGGGTGCGCACCTCTTCCGCGACCTGCGACGCGAGACGCGTCCGGCCGTCGTACATCGTGAGCAGGATGGTCGATACATGCAGGGAGGGGTTGAGGTGCCCCCGCACCAAGTCGACGTTGCGCAGCAGCTGACCGAGGCCTTCCAGCGCGTAGTACTCGCACTGGATGGGGATCAGCACTTCCTGGCCCGCCACGAGGGCGTTGACCGTCAGGAGACCGAGTGAGGGCGGGCAGTCGATGAGGATATAGTCCAGCGGCTGCTCGTACGCCTGGATCGCGCGCTGCAGCCTGCTCTCCCGTGCCACCAGGGACACCAGCTCGATCTCCGCACCGGCGAGATCGATCGTGGCAGGGGCACAGAAGAGGCCCTCGACATCGGGAACCGGCTGGACGACCTCGGAGAGAGGCCTGCTCTCCACCAACACGTCATAGATGGAGGGCACTTCGGCGTGGTGGTCGATACCCAGTGCGGTGGACGCATTGCCCTGCGGGTCGAGGTCGACCACGAGGACCCTGCCACCGTGCAGCGCCAGTGATGCGGCAAGGTTGACGGTCGTCGTCGTCTTGCCCACACCACCCTTCTGGTTGGCGACCACGATGATTCGGGTCTGCTCGGGCCGTGGCAAGCCCTCGCCGGCACGACCCAGAGCCTCCACCGCCAGTTGGGCAGCACGACCGATGGGAGTGTCGTCCATCGGAGGCGGTGTTTCACGTGAAACATCCGCCCCCATCGACTCGGTACGGGGACCGGGGACCGGATCGGTCATCGGTCCCGCGATGTTGGCGTCGGACCGCAAGGATTCACTCTCCTCGACTTCAGGCTCGCAATGAACAGAGCCTCCCATGTCTTCGGGGTCGTGAACCAGTGAGGCCTGGCGTTCTGTGGAGAAATCCACCTCTGTGGATACCTCGGGTCCCTCATCGAGTGAACCAAGAGGCTTTCGGTCGCGGGGTTCGGCCGCAGCGCGGCCACGACTGATGATGCCGTGCAGCAGTGAGCGACGTTTCACGTGAAACACGATGCACAGCAGCCGTGGCCGGACTGCCGCGACACTCCGGCATGCATAGGTTTGGCAGCTTGTGTGGAGTACGTCTCGTCCTCAGGACGGATCAGCGTCGCCGACGCGTCCGCCCCGTGCGTGCCGCCTTGGCGCGCTTCGCGGCGAAGCGCACACCGCCCGGACTTTCACCGACCTCGACCCGCACGACGGTGGACAGCGGGTCCACCACGCCGTCACCCACATGCAGGATGGACGTCTCCACCGCACCCAGCTTGCTCAGCGCCACCGAAGCACTCTTCAGCTCCTCCTCGGCGGTGTCGCCCTTGAGCGCGAGCATCTCCCCGTACGGTCGCAGCAACGGAATGCCCCAGGTGGCGAGCCGGTCCAGCGGTGCGACGGCTCGCGCCGTCACCACATGCACGGGCTGAATCTTCCCCATGACCTCCTCGGCCCGGCCGCGCATCACAGTCACATGATCGAGGCCGAGCAGCTCCACGACCTCGGTGAGGAAGTTGGTGCGCCGCAGCAGCGGCTCCAGGAGCGTGATCTTCAGGTCGGTGCGAACCAGCGCCAGCGGAATGCCGGGGAGCCCGGCGCCCGAGCCGACATCGCACACGGTCACTCCGTCGGGAACGACCTCAGAGAGCACCGCACAGTTCAGCAGGTGCCGCTCCCACAGGCGAGGCACCTCGCGCGGGCCGATGAGGCCGCGCTGCACGCCGGCCTCAGCGAGCAGCTCGGCGTACCGCACCGCATCCGCGAAGCGATCACCGAACACCTCGCGCGCCTCCTCGGGCGCGGGGGGAAGCTCCGCTGCCTCCGTCACGGGGGACCGTCCTTCCGTACCGCGTCAGCGCACCCGGCGCCGACACCAGAACCACCAGAACTATCAGGCTGACAAAGTTCGGCCCCGCCTGCTCAACAGACGGGGCCGGGGAAAGTAGAGGCCGATCAGGCGGGCAGCACGACGACGAAGCGCTGCGGCTCCTCGCCCTCGGACTCGCTGCGCAGACCCGCGGCCTTGACCGCGTCGTGCACGACCTTGCGCTCGAAGGGCGACATCGGCTTCAGCTTCACGGCCTCACCGCTGCTCTTGGCCTCCGCGGCGGCCTTGGCGCCCAGCTCGGACAGCTCCGAGCGCTTCTGTGCCCGGTACCCCGCGATGTCGAGCATCAGACGGCTGCGGTCGCCGGTCTCCCGGTGCACGGCCAGACGGGTGAGCTCCTGGAGCGCCTCCAGTACCTCGCCGTCACGGCCGACCAGCTTCTGCAGGTCACGGCCGCCCGAGTCGCTGATGATCGAGACGGAGGCACGGTCGGCCTCGACGTCCATGTCGATGTCGCCGTCGAGATCGGCGATATCGAGCAGACCCTCCAGGTAGTCCGCCGCGATCTCGCCTTCCTGCTCCAGGCGAGTCAGGGTGTCTGCACCCTCGGCAGCGGCGGAGGTGGTGCCTTCCGTCACGGGATGGACTCCTTCTTACTTCTTGGACGGGGACTTGGGCCGCTGCGGACCCTTGCGCTGTCCGGACTGGGCCTTGCTGCGGGTACCGCCTGCGGGCTTCGCGCCGCCCTTCTTGGCAGCGGCGGCGGGCTTGGTGTCCTCGGGCTCGCCGGACTTGGTCAGCGAGGTCTTCGGCACGTCGGTCTCACCGGCCGCCTTGGCGCCGCCGGCTCCGCCGTGCTGCCGCTGCGACTTGCTCTGCCGCTTGGGCTGCTGACGCTTCGGGGCACCGCCGGCGGTGGTCGGCGTGCCGTCCTCGGCCTGGGCCGTGGCCGCGCTGTCGCTCTTGATCACGGTGCCGTCGGCCTGGGCGACGAGGCCGGCCTTGCTCAGGCCGTTGATGAACTTGCGCTCGAACTCGTTGCGGTCGCGGCCCTTGGCGACGATCGCCTTGACGATGGCCCGGTCGCGGCGCTTGCCGACCTTGTTGTGCTGCGTGATGTGCTTGGTCAGACGGTCGAGGTACGAGGCCTGGGCCTTGGAACCCGGGGTCGGGTTGTTGTGGATCACGTACATCTGCTGGCCCATGGTCCACACGTTGGTGGTCAGCCAGTAGACGAGGACACCGACCGGGAAGTTGATGCCGAAGACGGCGAACATGACCGGGAAGACGTACATCAGCATCTTCTGCTGCTGCATGAACGGGGTCTTCACCGTGGTGTCGACGTTCTTCGTCATCAGCTGGCGCTGGGTGAAGAACTGCGACGCCGACATCAGGACGATCATGATGGCGGTGACCACACGGACGTCGGTGAGGGAGGCACCGAGTGCTTCCACCTTCGACGCGCTGTCGGTGAACTTGGCCGCAAGCGGCGCACCGACGATGTGGGCCTTCTGCGCGCTCTGCAGCAGGTTCTCGTTGATCACGCCGATGGTGTCGTTCGACGCGATGCTGTTGAGCACGTGGTACAGGGCGAAGAAGAACGGGGACTGCGCCAGGATGGGAAGGCACGAGGACAGCGGGTTGGTACCCGTCTCCTTGTACAGCTTCATCATCTCTTCGGACTGACGCTGCTTGTCGTTCTTGTAACGCTCCTGGATCTTCTTCATCTCGGGCTGGAGCGTCTGCATGGCCCGAGTCGCCTTGATCTGCTTCACGAAGAGCGGGATCAGGCAGATACGGATGAGGATCACCAGGGACACGATCGACAGGCCCCAGGCCCAGCCGGTGTCGGGGCCGAAGATGGCGCCGTACACCGAGTGGAACTGGACGATGACCCAGGAGACGGGTGTGGTGATAAAGCTGAAGAGGCTGGCAATCGTGTCCACTAATCATGCTCCTTGGGCATGGGACGGTGTCTCTGCGGCCGGGCCCGAAGGACTGGACGGACTTGTGGGAGAAGTCTGTCCCCCGGTGGCCGGTCCGGCGGCGGAGGGCCCGCCCTTGCGTGCACGCCACGTGTTACGCAGCATTTCGTGCCACCGCGGGCGCTTGCGCGGCGGGACATGATCCACACCGCCCAGCGACCACGGATTGCATCGCAGGATGCGCCAGGCCGTGAGTGCCGTTCCCTTGATGGCACCATGCCGGTCGATGGCCGTGAAGCCGTAGTGGGAGCACGACGGGTAGTACTTGCAGACCGGCCCGAGCAGCGGACTGATCGTCCACTGGTAGAGCTTGATCAGAGCCAGCAGCGGGTACTTCATCGCGCGCCCCCTCCCAGCAACCGCTGGAGAGCGGCATCCAGGTCTCGGGCCAGCTGTGCATGGTCGGCGTCGCCCGATCCGGGCAGCGCTCGTACGACTACCAGGCTACCGGGGGGCAGCTGGGCGACTCGCTCCCGCATCAGGTGGCGAAGCCTGCGCTTCACTTTGTTCCGCACGACCGCACCACCCACTGCCTTGCTCACGACGAAACCCGCACGCGTCGGGGGAGCGCTCTCCCCAGGCGCGTGCGGGTCCGTGGAACCGCTACGTAGATGGACGACGAGGAGCGGGCGTCCGGCCCGGCGTCCTCGTCGTACCGCGGTCGCGAAGTCCTCGCGCCGCCTCAGCCGATGCTCGGTAGGCAGCACGACGTCACGACCTGATCAGGATCAGGCGGACAGGCTGGCGCGACCCTTGCTGCGGCGGTTCGCGAGAATCGCGCGACCGGCACGGGTACGCATCCGCAGGCGGAAGCCGTGGGTCTTCGCGCGACGACGGTTGTTCGGCTGGAAGGTGCGCTTGCTCACTCGGGGGCTCCAGAAGAAATCGGTAGTTGCGGGGTGCCGTCCTGGCTGTCACCGTGCGCCCACGAGTAGCTCGCAGTTACGCCCGAGTGCACCGCTGACCGATCACCCAAATGATCTGTGCCCATCGGAGGCAGGCGGCAGCAGCCATCGACAACTCGACCTGGTTACGGTACGCGCGGCTACGCCATCCGGTCAAACCAGGAGTCGCCGGGAGACACTTGTCCACAGGCTGGGGACAACAACTTGAACCGTACCGGCCGCCCTGACTACCGTGACGGAACTCCGATTCGTTCCCTTATCCCTGCCCCACCCGATTTACATCCCGAGCCGTCCCAGAACCACACGTTCGTGGGACCTGTGAGAGAGCGTGCCCTGTGGCTGACGTACCTGCCGATCTTGCCGCAGTGTGGCCACGCGTATTGGAGCAGCTCCTCGGGGAGGGCCGCGTCCAAGGGGTCGAGGGGAAGGACGAGCACTGGATCCGGCGCTGCCAGCCGCTCGCGCTCGTCGCGGATACCGCTCTGCTCGCCGTACCGAACGAATTCGCGAAGGGCGTACTCGAGGGCCGGCTGGCGCCGATCGTCAGTGAGACGCTGAGCCGCGAGTGCGGCCGCCCGATCCGGATCGCGATCACCGTCGACGACTCCGCGGGCGAGCCCCCCGCCCCGCCGGCGCCGCGCCCCCAGCCGCGCTACGAGGAGCCCGAGCTCCCGGCCGCGCGCCAGGACCGCGAGGGATACGACCGTCCGGACCGTGACGGCCGTGACGGATATGACCGTGCCGAGCAGCGCGACGGGTACGACCGGCCCGAGCGCGACGGGTACGACCGGCAGGAACGCGACGGATACGACCGGCAGGAACGCGGCCCCTACGACCGCCAGGACCGTGACGGGTACGAGGGGTACGGCCGCCACCGTGCCGAGCAGCTGCCCGGGACGGCCGGTGACCAGCTCCCGCCCACCCGCGGCGAGCAGCTTCCGCCTACGCGCGCAGATCAA
Organism: Streptomyces sp. WAC04114; assembly: GCF_019733245.1. Taxonomy (NCBI): domain Bacteria; kingdom Bacillati; phylum Actinomycetota; class Actinomycetes; order Kitasatosporales; family Streptomycetaceae; genus Streptomyces; species Streptomyces sp. WAC04114. Next base: position 15,902 of record NZ_JAIGQA010000003.1, on the reverse strand, counting down.
CTTCCCACGGCCCGTCCCGCGTACCCCTCCGAGTACCAGCGCCCCGAGCCCGGTGCCTGGCCGCGGCCCGCGCAGCAGGACGAGTACGGCTGGCAGCAGCAGCGCCTCGGCTTTCCCGAGCGTGACCCGTACGCGTCACCCGGACAGGACTCGTACGGCTCGCAGGACTCGTACGGCTCCTCGGACTCCTACGGCCCGCCCTCCCAGGACGCCTACGGCTCCCCCTCGCAGGACTACCGCCCGCAGCCCATGGAACGCCCCTCCTATGAGCAGCAGCGTCCCGACTACGACACGTCGCGCGGCGACTACGACCAGCGCGACCCGGTGCGCCGGGAGCTGCCCGAGCCGCCGGCCGGCTCCGGGCACGTCCACCGGGGCGGCCCGGTCGGCCCGAACCTGCCGACGACCGGTGCCCCCGGCCCGCTGGCCGCGCAGCCCGCGCCGGCGACCGGCCCGGGCGAACCCACCGCGCGACTGAACCCGAAGTACCTCTTCGACACCTTCGTCATCGGCGCCTCCAACCGTTTCGCGCACGCGGCCGCGGTCGCCGTGGCCGAGGCGCCGGCGAAGGCGTACAACCCCTTGTTCATCTACGGGGAGTCCGGGCTCGGCAAGACGCACCTGCTGCACGCGATCGGGCACTACGCGCGCAGCCTCTACCCGGGCACGCGGGTGCGGTACGTGAGCTCGGAGGAGTTCACCAACGAGTTCATCAACTCCATCCGCGACGGCAAGGGCGACAGCTTCCGCAAGCGGTACCGCGAGATGGACATCCTGCTCGTCGACGACATCCAGTTCCTCGCGGACAAGGAGTCGACGCAGGAGGAGTTCTTCCACACGTTCAACACGCTCCACAACGCCAACAAGCAGATCGTGCTCTCCTCCGACCGGCCGCCCAAGCAGCTGGTGACGCTGGAGGACCGGCTGCGGAACCGTTTCGAGTGGGGTCTGATCACGGACGTCCAGCCGCCGGAGCTGGAGACGCGCATCGCGATCCTCCGCAAGAAGGCGGTGCAGGAGCAGCTGAACGCGCCGCCGGAGGTGCTGGAGTTCATCGCGTCCCGGATCTCGCGCAACATCCGTGAGCTGGAGGGCGCGCTGATCCGGGTCACGGCGTTCGCCTCGCTCAACCGGCAGCCGGTGGACCTGGGCCTGACGGAGATCGTCCTCAAGGACCTCATCCCCGGCGGCGACGACTCGGCACCCGAGATCACCTCGACGGCCATCATGGGCGCGACGGCGGACTACTTCGGGCTGACCGTCGAGGACCTGTGCGGCACCTCGCGCGGCCGCGCCCTCGTCACTGCCCGGCAGATCGCCATGTACCTGTGCCGTGAGCTGACGGACCTGTCACTGCCGAAGATCGGCGCGCTGTTCGGCGGCCGCGACCACACCACGGTCATGCACGCGGACCGCAAGATCCGCAACCTGATGGCCGAGCGCCGCTCCATCTACAACCAGGTCACGGAGCTGACCAACCGCATCAAGAACGGCTGACGGCGGCGGCCACACGCCGCAGAACGCTGCTGAGGGCGCTCCCGGAACTCTCCGGGAGCGCCCTTCTTCGTGTGCCGAGGCGCGCCACTTCTTGTGCCGAGGCTCGCTGCGGCGCACTGCCGCTCACTGCCGCCGCTTACTGCCACTCACCGCGGACCGCTGTGTCGCAGGGCCCTGTCCGGTCGCCGCGGCAGCCATACGGCGCGGATTCCGGGCCGCCGAGCCCCCTCACCGACTCCCGCGGCGCGCACCCCGCCGCACCCTCACCGCAACCCGCTGTTCGATTAACCGCCGGGTTACGGCCTCCCTCCACAGATTCGGGGACTTTCTGCCGTCCACATCCTGGGGACCGGGGAGTTGTCCAGATCGTGTCCACAGCAGCCCCTGTTGATAGACCATCAGACCAGCTCAGGTGGCTGTGGATTCGTGGACGAAGGATCTCCACAGCCTGTGGATGACGAGATGATCCACAGGCTGTGCACCAAGTTGTCCACCGGCTGCCCACAGGCTGGGGGCCGTTGTCCCCAGCAAACGGTCGCTTCTCCACATGCCTGTCCACTGTTCGGCAACACGACGCGCCTCCTCACCGAGTCGAGTGAAAGGCCTCACACGAAGGTGCCGGGTTGGGCTGTGGGAAAGGTGGGTAAAGCTGGGGACAGCGCTGGGGAGAACTCGCCTCACCCTGTGCACGGCGTGTGCAGAACTTTCTGTTCTCCACAGATACGCCCGGTTGTCCACCGCCTCCACCCACAGGCCCCGTGGACAAAATTCCTGCCCTGAGCTGGGCAAACGAGGTTATCCACGGTATCCACAGCCCCTACTACTACTCCCGACTAGAGAGAGCTGGGAATCCGTTTCGAAGGGGGCCCTGTGCACAACTCGCTCTTCGGTGCCCGGCTGCCCCTCGTCACGACTTGACCCCGAGAGGCACCTACTGTCAGTGCCGTGCGTCAGACTGGTCCCCGGTGTCCTCCCCCTCACAGGGACCGTCGACACCGAGACAGACGACGAGGGCCAGGCAGAGCGAGAAGCGCCGGCAACAGCAGGAGGCGGCAACAGTGAAGATCCGGGTGGAACGCGACGTACTCGCGGAGGCAGTGGCCTGGGCGGCACGCAGCCTCCCGGCCCGTCCGCCGGCGCCTGTCCTCGCCGGCCTGCTGCTGAAGGCCGATGAAGGCCAGCTGAGCCTGTCCAGCTTCGACTACGAGGTCTCCGCACGGGTGTCCGTGGAGGCCGAGGTCGACGAGGAGGGCACGGTCCTGGTCTCCGGCCGTCTGCTCGCGGACATCTGCCGCGCGCTGCCGAACCGGCCGGTGGAGATTTCCACAGACGGTGTACGGGCGACCGTGGTCTGCGGCTCGTCCCGGTTCACACTCCACACCCTGCCTGTGGAGGAGTACCCGGCCCTGCCCCAGATGCCGAACGCGACGGGCACGGTCCCCGGCGAGGTCTTCGCCTCCGCCGCCGCCCAGGTCGCCATCGCCGCCGGCCGTGACGACACGCTGCCCGTCCTCACCGGTGTCCGCATCGAGATCGAGGGCGACACCGTCACGCTGGCGTCCACCGACCGCTACCGCTTCGCGGTCCGAGAGTTCCTGTGGAAGCCGGAGAACCCCGACGCCTCCGCCGTCGCCCTGGTGCCCGCCAAGACGCTCCTGGACACCGCCAAGGCCCTGACCAGCGGCGACCAGGTGATCCTTGCGCTGTCCGGCTCGGGCTCCGGCGAGGGCCTGATCGGCTTCGAGGGCGCCGGCCGCCGTACGACGACCCGCCTGCTGGAGGGCGACCTCCCGAAGTACCGCACGCTGTTCCCGACGGAGTTCAACAGCGTCGCCGTCATCGAGACCGCCCCCTTCGTGGAGGCCGTCAAGCGCGTGGCCCTCGTCGCCGAGCGCAACACCCCGGTGCGACTCAGCTTCGAGCAGGGCGTGCTCATCCTGGAAGCCGGTTCCAGCGACGACGCACAGGCTGTGGAAAGGGTGGACGCCCAGCTCGAGGGCGACGACATCTCGATCGCCTTCAACCCGACGTTCCTGCTGGACGGCCTGAGCGCCATCGACTCCCCGGTGGCCCAGCTGTCGTTCACGACGTCCACCAAGCCCGCGCTGCTCAGCGGCAGGCCGGCGCTGGACGCCGAGGCGGACGAGGCCTACAAGTACCTGATCATGCCGGTGCGCCTCAGCGGCTGAGCCCACCCGGGGCCGGTGAGACGCTGAGGATCATCAACGGTTGTCCACAGGCTGAGGACAAAGCCGCAGGTGAGGGCGTACGACTGAGCGCGTATGCCCACAGATGTGCGCGAGCGTCCGGGTTTAGGCTCGGACGCGGGTACGAAAGTGCCTCGCGGTACGCACGTGCCGCCACGCCACGTCGCAGAACCTAAGGAACACAACTGATGGAGCTCGGTCTCGTCGGCCTCGGCAAGATGGGCGGCAACATGCGCGAGCGGATCCGCCGCGCAGGCCACACCGTTCTCGGATACGACCGCAACCCGGACCTCGCCGACGTCCACAGCCTGGAAGAGCTGGTGGGCAAGCTCAGCGGCCCGCGCGTGATCTGGGTGATGGTCCCGGCCGGTGAGGCCACGCAGACCACGATCGACCAGCTCGCCGAGCTGCTGGAGCCCGGAGACGTCGTCGTGGACGGCGGCAACTCCCGCTGGACCGACGACGAGAAGCACGCCGAGGAGCTGGCGGCCAAGGGCATCGGCTTCGTCGACTGCGGAGTCTCCGGCGGCGTCTGGGGCCTGGAGAACGGCTACGCGCTGATGTACGGCGGCGACAAGGAGAACGTCGCCAAGGTGCAGCCGGTCTTCGACGCCCTCAAGCCGGAGGGCGACTCCGGCTCGGTGCACGCCGGCAAGGTCGGCGCGGGCCACTTCGCCAAGATGGTCCACAACGGCATCGAGTACGCGATGATGCAGGCCTACGCCGAGGGCTGGGAGCTCCTGGAGAAGGTCGACTCCGTGACCGACGTCCGGGAGGTCTTCCGCTCCTGGCAGGAGGGCACGGTCATCCGCTCCTGGCTGCTCGACCTCGCGGTCAACGCGCTCGACGGGGACGAGCACCTCGACGAGCTGCGGGGTTATGCACAGGACTCCGGCGAGGGACGCTGGACTGTGGAAGCGGCCATCGACAACGCGGTGCCGCTGCCGGCGATCACCGCGTCGCTGTTCGCGCGGTTCTCCTCCCGCCAGGAGGACTCGCCCCAGATGAAGATGATCGCGGCGCTGCGCAACCAGTTCGGCGGCCACGCGGTCGAGAAGAAGTAACCGAGTAACCAGGGAGGTCGGCGAAACGACCATGCACGTCACGCATCTGTCGCTGGCCGACTTCCGCTCGTACCCCCGGGTCGAGGTCCCGCTCGACCCCGGGGTGACGGCCTTCGTCGGGCCGAACGGGCAGGGCAAGACCAACCTCGTCGAGGCCGTCGGCTATCTCGCCACCCTCGGCAGCCACCGGGTCTCCTCCGACGCCCCCCTGGTCCGCATGGGCGCCGAGCGCGCGATCATCCGGGCCCAGGTGCGGCAGGGCGAACGGCAGCAACTGGTCGAGCTGGAGCTGAACCCGGGGCGCGCCAACCGGGCCCGGATCAACAGGTCCTCGCAGGTCAGGCCGCGTGACGTGCTGGGGATCGTGCGGACCGTGCTGTTCGCGCCCGAGGATCTCGCGCTGGTGAAGGGTGACCCCGGTGAGCGGCGGCGCTTCCTCGACGAGCTGATCACCGCGCGCTCCCCGCGCATGGCCGGGGTCCGCTCCGACTACGACCGGGTCCTCAAGCAGCGCAACACCCTGCTGAAGTCGGCGGCGCTGGCCCGCCGGCACGGCGGCCGCACCATGGACATGTCCACCCTGGACGTGTGGGACCAGCATCTCGCGCGCGCGGGCGCCGAGTTGCTCGCCCAGCGCCTGGACCTGATCGCCACGATCCAGCCGCTGGCCGACAAGGCGTACGAGCAACTCGCCCCCGGTGGCGGCCCGATCGCGCTGGAGTACAAGCCGTCCGCGCCGGGCGAGGCGCACACCCGCGAGGACCTCTTCGAGCAGCTGATGGCCGCGCTCGCGGAGGCCCGCAAGCAGGAGATCGAGCGCGGCGTCACCCTGATCGGCCCGCACCGCGACGACCTCCAGCTCAAGCTCGGCCAGCTCCCCGCCAAGGGCTACGCCTCCCACGGGGAGTCCTGGTCCTACGCGCTGGCACTGCGCCTGGCCTCGTACGACCTTCTCAGGGCGGAGGGCAACGAGCCGGTGCTGGTGCTCGACGACGTCTTCGCCGAGCTGGACACCCGTCGCCGTGAGCGCCTCGCCGAGCTGGTCGCGCCCGGCGAGCAGGTCCTGGTGACGGCCGCGGTCGACGACGACGTACCGCATGTGCTGTCCGGGACGCGGTTCGCCGTGTCCGAGGGGACGGTGGAGCGGGTATGACGGAGAACACATCCGGCGGCGCTCCCGAGCCCTCCACGTCCGCTGGGCCCTCCAAGTCGCCCGAGCCTTCCGGCGTCGACCTCGCGCGCGTGGCCCTGCGCGCCGCCAAGGAGGCCGCACGCGCGCGGGGAGACGCGGCGCAGCAGAAGAAGCAGGCGCGCCGCGGCGGCCTGCGCTCCGGCGCGCGCGCTGACGGGCGCGACCCCATGGCGCTCGGTTCCGCGATCAACCGGCTGATCACCGAGCGCGGCTGGGAGGCGCCGGCCGCGGTGGGCGGTGTGATGGGCCGCTGGCCGCAGATCGTCGGTGAGGACGTCGCCAAGCACTGTGTGCCGGAGAAGTACGACGAGGACGAGCGCGTCCTGACGGTGCGCTGCGACTCGACGGCCTGGGCGACCAATCTCCGGCTGCTCGCGCCCACGCTGGTCGCGCGCCTGAACGAGGACCTGGGCCACGGCAGGGTGACGCTGATCAAGGTGCAGGGCCCCGGCGGCCCGGCCCGCCGCTACGGCCCGCTGCGTGCCCCCGGCAGCACCGGTCCGGGCGATACCTACGGCTGATCTCCACCGGTTTCCCGCCCGTCGACAGCACGTGACTGACATCACATCAACGGCTTCCGTCCGCTCTTTGGGAGCGTCGGCGGCCCGTTCGTCGTGTGCCCGCACACGGTTGCGAATCGCGACCTGACTCCGAAGTAGCCAAGGGTTGACGGCCGGAAGCGCTGAGTGCCTCCGTGAGCCTCTTGGAGCCCCCATCCGCATATCGGGAGTCGGACAAGACCCGTCGAGGGCGGCACATGCGGACTCAGGTACCGGCAAACCCCCATCAGTGTCAGTGCTACCGGTAGACTGGAAGCAATCCCGCCCCACTCGCTGGGGACCGTCCGGGAAAAGCTGAGCAACGCTGATCAAGGCTTACCAACGCAACATGCCGCAGCCGCTCCGGCAACCCGCCGACGAGCCTGGCTCGTGCTGTGCCAGAAAGGGCGCTTCGTGGCCGATTCCGGCAACCCCAACGAGAACATTCCGTCCACCGACGCCGGCACCACCGGCGCGGTCACCTCGTCGAACGGCGAGGTGACCGCCTCGTACGACGCCAGCGCCATCACCGTCCTCGAGGGTCTGGACGCGGTCCGCAAGCGACCCGGTATGTACATCGGCTCGACCGGTGAGCGCGGACTCCACCACCTGGTGCAGGAGGTCGTCGACAACTCCGTCGACGAGGCGCTCGCCGGGCACGCGGACACCATCGACGTCACGATCCTCGCCGACGGTGGCGTGCGGGTCGTCGACAACGGCCGTGGCATCCCGGTCGGCATCGTCCCCTCCGAGGGCAAGCCGGCCGTCGAGGTCGTGCTGACGGTCCTGCACGCGGGCGGCAAGTTCGGCGGCGGCGGCTACGCGGTCTCCGGCGGTCTGCACGGCGTGGGTGTCTCCGTCGTCAACGCCCTGTCCACCAGGGTCGCGGTGGAGGTCAAGACCGACGGCTACCGCTGGACCCAGGAATACAAGTTGGGCGTCCCGACGGCCCCGCTCGCCAAGCACGAGGCCACGGACGAGCACGGCACCTCGGTCACCTTCTGGGCCGACCCGGACATCTTCGAGACCACCGACTACTCCTTCGAGACGCTGTCGCGGCGTTTCCAGGAGATGGCGTTCCTCAACAAGGGCCTGCGCATCAACCTCACCGACGAGCGCGAGTCGGCGAAGGCCACCGCCGGCGCGGACGAGGCGGGCGAGGACGAGAAGCACGAGGTCAAGAGCGTCTCGTACCACTACGAGGGCGGCATCGTCGACTTCGTGACGTACCTCAACTCCCGCAAGGGAGACCTGGTGCACCCCACCGTCATCGACCTGGAGGCCGAGGACAAGGACAAGAGCCTGTCCCTCGAGGTCGCGATGCAGTGGAACGGCGGCTACACCGAGGGTGTCTACTCGTTCGCCAACATCATCCACACCCACGAGGGCGGTACGCACGAAGAGGGCTTCCGCGCCGCGCTGACCTCGCTGATCAACAAGTACGCGCGCGACAAGAGGCTGCTGCGCGAGAAAGACGACAACCTCACGGGCGACGACATCCGCGAGGGCCTGACGGCGATCATCTCGGTCAAGCTGAGCGAGCCCCAGTTCGAGGGTCAGACGAAGACCAAGCTGGGCAACACCGAGGTCAAAACCTTTGTGCAGAAGGTCGTCTACGAGCACCTCACGGACTGGCTGGACCGCAACCCCAACGAGGCCGCGGACATCATCCGCAAGGGCATCCAGGCGGCCACCGCGCGCGTGGCGGCCCGCAAGGCCCGTGACCTCACCCGCCGCAAGGGCCTGCTGGAGACCGCGTCCCTGCCGGGCAAGCTCTCCGACTGCCAGTCGAACGACCCGGACAAGTGCGAGATCTTCATCGTCGAGGGTGACTCCGCCGGCGGCTCGGCCAAGTCCGGCCGCAACCCGCAGTACCAGGCGATCCTCCCGATCCGCGGCAAGATCCTGAACGTCGAGAAGGCGCGGATCGACAAGATCCTGCAGAATCAGGAGATCCAGGCGCTGATCTCGGCCTTCGGCACCGGAGTCCACGAGGACTTCGACATCGAGAAGCTGCGCTATCACAAGATCATCCTGATGGCCGACGCCGACGTCGACGGCCAGCACATCAACACCCTGCTGCTGACCTTCCTGTTCCGCTTCATGCGGCCCCTGGTCGAGGCCGGGCACGTGTACCTCTCCCGCCCGCCGCTCTACAAGATCAAGTGGGGGAAGGACGACTTCGAGTACGCGTACTCCGACCGCGAGCGCGACGCCCTGATCGAAATGGGCCGCAACGCGGGCAAGCGCATCAAGGACGACTCGGTGCAGCGCTTCAAGGGTCTCGGCGAGATGAACGCCGAGGAACTGCGCATCACGACCATGGACCAGGAGCACCGCGTCCTCGGCCAGGTCACCCTCGACGACGCCGCCCAGGCCGACGACCTGTTCTCGGTCCTCATGGGCGAGGACGTCGAGGCCCGCCGCGCGTTCATCCAGCGCAACGCCAAGGACGTCCGCTTCCTCGACATCTGAGTCGGTCTCAGCTGACCGCACCAGGAAGGACCTTCACCAGCAATGACCGACGAGAACACTCCCGTGACGACGCCCGAGGGTGACGCCCTGGCCATGCGCGTCGAGCCCGTCGGGCTCGAGACGGAGATGCAGCGCTCGTATCTCGACTACGCGATGTCCGTCATCGTCTCGCGTGCGCTGCCGGACGTCCGCGACGGCCTCAAGCCCGTCCACCGCCGTGTCCTGTACGCCATGTACGACGGCGGCTACCGCCCCGAGCGCGGCTTCTACAAGTGCGCCCGCGTCGTCGGCGACGTCATGGGCAACTACCACCCGCACGGCGACTCCTCCATCTACGACGCCCTGGTCCGCCTCGCGCAGCCGTGGTCGATGCGCATGCCGCTCGTCGACTCCAACGGCAACTTCGGCTCCCCGGGCAACGACCCGGCCGCGGCCATGCGGTACACCGAGTGCAAGATGGCGCCGCTGTCGATGGAGATGGTCCGCGACATCGACGAGGAGACCGTCGACTTCACGGACAACTACGACGGCCGCTCCCAGGAGCCGACCGTTCTGCCGGCCCGCTTCCCGAACCTGCTGATCAACGGCTCGGCCGGTATCGCGGTCGGCATGGCCACCAACATCCCGCCGCACAACCTGCGCGAGGTCGCGGCCGGTGCCCAGTGGTACCTGGAGAACCCCGAGGCCTCCCACGAGGAGCTGCTGGACGCGCTCATCGAGCGCATCAAGGGCCCGGACTTCCCGACCGGCGCGCTCGTCGTCGGCCGCCGGGGCATCGAGGAGGCGTACCGCACCGGCCGCGGCTCCATCACCATGCGCGCGGTCGTCGAGGTCGAGGAGATCCAGAACCGCCAGTGCCTGGTGGTCACGGAGCTCCCGTACCAGGTCAACCCGGACAATCTCGCCCAGAAGATCGCCGACCTCGTCAAGGACGGCAAGATCGGCGGCATCGCGGACGTCCGTGACGAGACCTCCTCGCGCACGGGCCAGCGTCTGGTCATCGTGCTGAAGCGGGACGCGGTCGCCAAGGTCGTGCTGAACAACCTCTACAAGCACACCGACCTGCAGACGAACTTCGGCGCCAACATGTTGGCGCTGGTGGACGGCGTGCCGCGCACGCTCTCGCTCGACGCGTTCATCCGCCATTGGGTGACGCATCAGATCGAGGTCATCGTCCGCCGTACGCGCTTCCGGCTGCGCAAGGCCGAGGAGCGGGCGCACATCCTGCGCGGTCTGCTGAAGGCCCTGGACGCCATCGACGAGGTCATCGCGCTGATCCGGCGCAGCGACACCGTCGAGATCGCCCGCGGCGGCCTGATGAGCCTGCTGGAGATCGACGAGATCCAGGCCAACGCCATCCTCGAGATGCAGCTGCGCCGACTGGCCGCCCTGGAGCGCCAGAAGATCGTCCAGGAGCACGACGAACTCCAGGCGAAGATCAACGAGTACAACGAGATCCTGGCCTCCCCGGTCCGCCAGCGCGGCATCGTCAGCGCCGAACTGGCCGCGATCGTCGAGAAGTTCGGCGACGACCGCAAGACGACGCTGATCCCCTACGAGGGCGACATGTCCATCGAGGACCTGATCGCCGAGGAGGACATCGTCGTCACGGTCACCCGGGGCGGCTACATCAAGCGCACCAAGACCGACGACTACCGCGCCCAGAAGCGCGGCGGCAAGGGCGTGCGCGGCACGAAGCTCAAGGAAGACGACATCGTCGACCACTTCTTCGTGTCCACCACGCACCACTGGCTGCTGTTCTTCACAAACAAGGGCCGCGTCTACCGCGTGAAGGGCTACGAGCTGCCCGACGCCGGCCGGGACGCGCGCGGTCAGCACGTCGCGAACCTGCTCGCCTTCCAGCCGGACGAGGCGATCGCCGAGATCCTGGCGATCCGCGATTACGAGGCGGTTCCCTACCTCGTGCTCGCCACCAAGGCCGGTCTTGTGAAGAAGACGCCTCTGAAGGATTACGATTCGCCCCGTTCCGGCGGTGTGATCGCCATCAACCTGCGCGAGGGTCAGGACGGTTCGGACGACGAACTGATCGGAGCCGAACTGGTCTCGGCAGACGACGATCTGCTTCTGATCAGCAAGAAGGCGCAGTCGATCAGGTTCACCGCATCGGACGACACCCTGCGACCCATGGGCCGTGCCACCTCGGGTGTCAAGGGCATGAGCTTCCGCGAGGGAGACGAGCTGCTCTCGATGAATGTTGTTCGACCCGGTACGTTCGTGTTCACTGCCACAGACGGCGGGTACGCGAAGCGGACCAACGTCGACGAGTACCGCGTCCAGGGTCGCGGCGGCCTCGGTATCAAGGCCGCCAAGATCGTCGAGGATCGCGGTTCCCTCGTCGGCGCGCTGGTGGTCGAGGAGACCGATGAGATCCTCGCCATCACGCTGTCGGGCGGTGTGATTCGTACGCGAGTCAACGAGATCAGGGAAACCGGCCGTGACACCATGGGCGTCCAACTGATCAATCTGGGCAAGCGCGATGCCGTCGTGGGCATCGCTCGCAACGCCGAGGCGGGGCGCGAGGCGGAGGAGGTCGACGGCGACGTGGTCGTCGACGAGACCGCCGAAGGCGCCGTGACCACCGGCACGGACGAGGGTGAGGCGCCCTCGGCCGAGTAGGCACGAGGAGTGAGTCAGCGTGAGCGGAGCCACGGGCGCCGGACCGGCCGGAACCCCGAGGGGTACGGAAGCGGACGACGGCGGCCGTGGCTCCGCCGCGCGTGCGGCGGACCCGCACACGACCAACCTGAAGGCGATCAAGTCCCCGACCAAGGACACGCCCTCGCCTGACGCGCATGAATCACAGGGGGGAACTGTGACGGACACCCGAGGTCCGCAGACCCAGAAGAACAAGCCCGGCTCGGGCCCGTCCGCCTCCGCCGCGCAGCCGCAGCCGGCCGCGCAGGAGCCGGCCACGGCCTCGCCCCTGCCCGGGGAACGGCAGGCGCAGCAGCAGGCCGGGCCGTACCACCCGCCGCAGGCCTACCCGGCGCAGCAGGCGGCGGCCGGGGCGGCCGGGGGCGCCGCTGCCGGCGCCGTACGGCGCCCTCGCACGGGGGCGCGCACCACTCCGCGCGTCCGCAAGGCGCGACTGCGGGTGGCGAAGGCCGACCCGTGGTCGGTGATGAAGGTCAGCTTCCTGCTCTCCATCGCCCTGGGCATCTGCACGATCGTCGCGTCCGCCGTGCTGTGGATGGTCATGGACGCGATGGGCGTCTTCTCGACGGTCGGCGGCACGATCTCCGAGGCCACCGGCTCGAACGAGTCCAACGGCTTCGACCTGCAGGCCTTCCTGTCGCTGCCCAACGTCCTGATGTTCGCGTCGATCATCGCGGTCATCGACGTCGTCCTGGCGACCGCCCTCGCGACACTCGGCGCGTTCATCTACAACCTGTCCGCGGGCTTCGTGGGCGGTGTCGAGCTGACCCTCGCCGAGGACGAGTGACGTCACCTCTGTCGTTGCCCTGACGGTGCCCCGACAACCGATTTTGGGACTGCCCATGTCGTGCGCTAATCTTCAGGAGTCAGCGCGCGGGACACACCGCAGAGCGCGGCGGGGCTATAGCTCAGTTGGTTAGAGCGCATCCCTGATAAGGATGAGGCCACAGGTTCAAATCCTGTTAGCCCCACCAGCGAAGAGACCCCCAGTCGATACGGCTGGGGGTCTTTTGGCACCTCCGGTTGACACCGACAGCGACGGTCAGCCGATGGCTCATGGGATTCTTCGGATCTTTCGTGGTGGCCCGGTGCGAGGGGCCATTGGCAGAGCTGCCTGCGATGCGGCAGGCAGGCGGTGACCTGTCCTGGTCGGCTCAAGACGGTGCCTGGCAGATCGTGCAACTCCACGGCGGTGGGAGACCCGCCGACTCGATCGCGCAGGAGACGCAGGCCCCCGTGCTCGTCGCCCAGGTGTTTGACAGTGATGTGGCGGCGGTGGAGGCAGCCAGCCCGAAGGGGCCGAGGTGGGAGTGCGTGCTGTCGCCGCAGATGGCGCGAGACTCGTACGGCGCTCCAGAGCAGGTGCTGAAACGGAACAAGGACGCCGCCCCCCTCGCAGCAGACTGGGCGAGAGAGGCCGGCCGTGAACCAGACACCGATGCGGTGGCTGCGGTGCTCGCCGCCGAGGCGGATCCTTTCGCGGAAGACCTGGTGCAAGCGTTGATGAGCGCTTTGGGGTTCAGTTTTAAGTGTTCTGATCGCACGTCCTGATCCAGGGCCCGGTCCCTGCGGCAGGACATGCGTAAGCCCGGCCGCTCTGTCGAGCTGCCGGGCTTTGTACGCAGATCGCTTGGGTCGTGTTCCGGGGTTCAGCGCTTCAGGGGCGTGAGATGGTCCGCGTCGGCGTCGGGGTCCTCGTCGGTGCAGTCGGTGCCGGGGGAGGACGCCGTGTCCGCGGGCGAGCGGTGTCGGCAGCGGGGGGTCTTGCCGTGGGCCTCGGCGCGGATGCGCTGCTTCATCGTGGGGGGCAGGGCCCTGGGGGAGGACCGGGGGAACGTCGCCGGTGCCGCCGTCCGCTGCTGCGGGATGCTCGCGCCGTTGCCGTTGCCGTTGCTGTTGCTCTTCTGCTCGGTCTGCGGTACGGCCGCGGCGGCGGTCGTGGTGACGAGTCCGAGCGCCGTGCACAGCGCGATGAATGCGGTGACGATGGCGGTCCACACCTTCATGACCTTGTTCCGGGCCATGGCCCCTCACTTTCGGGTTGGGCGATTTGCGTACTTTCCTCATCATGTGTATGAGGGTCGAGAAGTGGTGGACCTTGACCCGTGGCGCGTCGATGTTCAGATGAACACCACCCGGATGGCCCCAAGAGCGGAGAAAAGGTAAGGAGAGTAGAGAAGAGGGGCCAAAGTAACCGTCCGTGAGGGTGTGATCACCCTCCGATCGGAGCGGTGTGCTCCGCTTCCTATCCCGGTCACCGGGACGGGAGTTGAGGGCCGACTCAGGTCACCGATCGGTATCGGTCGGTGTGTATAGTCGGGCGCCAGAGGTCCCCTACGTCAACGAAAGACGAGGTCGCGCGGTGAAGAAGCTTCTCCTGGTCGCACTGGCCGCCATCGGCGGGCTCCTCGTGTACCGCCAGATCCAGGCGGATCGCGCCGAGCAGGATCTGTGGACGGAGGCGACTGACTCCGTGCCCACGGGTTCGTGAGTCACCCCAACCCAGACCGAGCACACCCCGGCCGCCTCGCGGTCGGGGTTTTGTGTGCCGAGGGCCGGTCGTGAACCCGGCCGGCGCGGCAGGATGGGCCACGGTGGCACGGCTTCGGGACCGGCGACGGTGAGGGGTGGCGCGTGAGGGGTCGGTGTCGTACGGGACGGTGTCGTACGGCGTGGGGTCGGCGCACGGGGGCGTGGCGCAGCAGTCCGGCGGTGGCCCTGCGCGTCGGCGCCGCGGCGGTCGTGCTGGGGACGACAGTGGCCATGGTGCCGGGACAGGCCGCCGCCGCCGGCGAAGCCGCCGGCACACCGAGCCCGTACGCCTTCGCCGACGGCGCGCAGAGCGTCGAGGGAGCGCGCAGCACCGGAGACGCCGCCCTGCTGAAGCCCGGCGAGACCTACCGGAGCTCCCTGCCGAGCAGCGGCAAGGTCAGCTACCGCCTCGACCTCGACGCCACGTCGAACGCGTACGTCTCCGTCACCGCCGTCCCCTCACCCGGCAGCACGGTCTCCGTCATCGACGGGGTCAAGGTGACCGTGCAGGACGCCGAGGGCAACACCTGCTCCGTCGACACCGCGAGATTCGGGGCCGCCCGCAGCCCCCACCCCATCGCGGCCTGGGGCAGACGCGACACCGGCAGGCCGCTGTGCCGGAAGGCCGGCGCCTACTTCGTGTCCGTGGAGCGCGCCGACCCCGACGGTGAGGGGTCCTCGCCGGACACCTGGGATCTGGAACTCCTCGCGATGACGGAACCCGCGGAGGCGAAGACCGGGGCGACCAGCGCGCCCGAGGCGTGGAACTCCGCCACGCCCCAGCCGCTCCAGGGGGAGCCCGAGCGCCGGAAGGGCGGCGCGGGATTCAGCGCGGCGACCCCGATCGACCAGGGAGTCTGGCGGGACGACATCCGGCCCGGCCAGACCCTCTTCTACGAGGTGCCGGTCGACTGGGGGCAGCAGGTGTCCGTCACCGCGGAGCTCGGCAGCTCGGACTCCGGCGGCACCGGCTACACGTCCGACGCGCTCGACCTGGATCTCTACAACCCCGCTCGCGGTCGCGTCGCCGACGTGGGGGTCTTCTACGACGGCGACCAGAAGGCCGGAAGCCTGCCTCCCCTTCCACCGGTCGACCACGCCAACCGCTACGCCGCCACCTCACAGGTCGGAGCGCTGCGCTTCGCCGGTTCCTACTACCTCGTCGCCCACCTCTCGGAGGCCGTCGCGGACACCTTCGGGGACGGGCCGTTCGTGATGACACTGCGCGTCCGCACGAGCGGGGAGCCCCGGAGCGGGCCCGACTACGCGGGGGAGTCCGTGCCCAACGGCGTCTTCGAGGTCTCGGACGACGACCGGGAGGCGGCCGCGGAGGGTGTGGCCGCGGGCGACGACACCGCCATGAGGGCCCTCGCCGTGGGCGGCATCGGCACCGGGAGCGCCCTGCTCGTGGGGCTCGGGGTGTGGACCGTGATGGTCAGGCGGAGGACCACGACGTAAGAGGCCCCCGGTCTGTCGCAGGGCCCCTCAGATGCGGGTGAGGGCCCAGAAGCCCACCGCGTAGCAGGCCAGCGCGAGGAGCAGCAGCGGCACCGCCACCTTGGCCGGAGGCCCGGCGTGGGAACGCCGCTGTGCCCGGTGCCGTGACGGTGTCTGGCCGACCGATTGGGTCTGCGGGTTCCGGGCGGTGTACGACGCCGTGGAGGCTTCCGTGCGGTACTGCTCCGCAGGGGGCAAGGGCGGGCCGGAGTACACCGGCGGG
>NZ_JAIGQA010000039.1:0-51815 GCF_019733245.1 Streptomyces sp. WAC04114 | reverse complement strand
CCCCAGGCTCCGACCGAACCGCACCAGTTCCTCGTACTGCTCGGACAGCCCCGAGGGCCCCTCCCCCACCGGGTCCTTGAAGTAGAAGCCGAGCGCGGCGAGGGGACCGGACAGCCCCGTCTCGTGGGCCCGGGCGGTCAGGCGGGCCAGGTCCAGGACGAGCGGTGCGGCCAGGGCCGAGTCGCAGCCCTGCCAAATGGTCTGGAGGATCATGCGGGTGCCGAGGAAGCCGTCGAAGGCGATGTGGTCCCAGGCTGTCTTCCAGTCGCCGAGGGCCGGGACGTCGTCGATGTGGACCTCGCCCTCGGGGACGGTGCCTAGGGTGTCGGCGAGGACGCGTTCCTTGCCGGCGTTCTTCGCCGCGGCGGCGGCCGGGTCGGCGAGGGCCGCGCCGTCGCCGCCGCCCAGCAGGTTCGTGCCGGACCAGGCCCGGACCGTCAGCGCCCGCTGCGCGAACATGGGGCCCAGCACGGCGCGCAGCAGCGTCTGGCCGGTCTTGCCGTCCCGGCCGGCGTGCGGCAGGCCGCTGCGTTCGGCCTCGCCGGCGGCGACGGGGTGGTGCATGCCCTCGGAGGGGGTGAAGTTGACGTAGGAGCAGCCCGCGCGGAGGGCGGCCAGGGCGTAGAGGGTGCTGGCCGGGAGCGGAGCGTCGGGGCCCGCGGACGCGGGTTCGGTGGAGGCGACGTTCACGACCACGGCCCGCTCCAGGTCGTGGCGGTGGACGAAGTCGCGTATGTCGGCGGCGAAGGCCGTGATCAGTTCGGCCTGGCTCCTGGTGTCCCCGGGCGTGGGGCCGCCGGGCCTGATCTCACCGTCCGCTGCGGCGAGTTCGGCGGTGACGGCGGTGGCGACGCCGGGTGGGAGGACACCGCCGGCGGTCAGGGTCTCGGCGCGTTTGGGCAGGGGGCAGTCGAAGGTGTCGTGTCCGCCGAAGACGAGGTCGGACAGCGCGGGCAGACCGCTGCCGGTGAAGGCCGGTGTTTCGGTCACCATGCCGGTGGGCGGGTGCAGTCCCGCGGCGACGGCGGCGCAGCCGGTGACGACGGTGGTGGCGACGGAGCCTCGGGCTCCGATCAGCCACACCCCCACACGCGGTCGGGAGAGGGACGCGGACATGGGCAGCCTCCTGATCGTGCGTGAGCCCCGGGGGGAGGTGAGGAGACGGCGGGCGGGGGTCCGGCGTCCCCCGCCCGCCGCCGTTCAGTCGCCCTTGACGGGCAGTTCCTTCAACTGGATGTTGCGGAAGGAGACCTGGTCACCGGCGCCATGGTTCTGGAGGCCGATGTAGCCGTCGGTCAGACTCCGCTGGGGGTCCTTGTTGGTGAAGTCGTTGATCTTGACTCCGTTGAGGAACACCTGGAGGCGTTCGCCCTGGACCTTGATCTCGTAGGAGTTCCACTGGCCGGGCGGCCGCAGAACCTGGTCACGGGCCTTGATGTTGGCCGACTTGAACGAGTAGACGGATCCGGTGGTGCGGTCGGCCGCATCCGTGGCGTCGATCTGGATCTCGTAGCCCTTGTTCACGGCGGACCAGGGGTCGTCGGAGGCGGGGAAGCCCACGAAGATCCCGGAGTTGTCGTCGCCGCGCATCTTCCAGTCGAGCTTGAGCGAGTACGACTTCAGCTCCTTGGCCTGGTACCAGAGCAGGCCCATGCCGCCCTCGGACTCGAGGGTGCCGTCCTTGACGTTGAACTTGCCGGGGCCCGCCTGCTTCCAGCCGTCCAGGGTCTGGCCGTTGAAGATCTTCCGGTAGTCCTTGCTCGGCTTGCAGTCCGCCTTGACCTGGCCGGTGGCGTACTGGAGGCCGCCGAGCAGATGGGCACGGAAGGCTTCCTCGGCGTAGGACTCCTTGGTGTGGCCGCCGCCGGTGTAGAAGGACCGGCCGCCGCCGTAGCTCTGGCACCAGGCGATCGGGTGATCGCCCTTCATGTTCCCGCCCTGGTAGGTGGTCTCGTCCAGGGTGGCGAGGACCTTGGCCTGCTCACGCGGGTTGGTGCGGTAGTTGTACCACTCGTCGGTGCGCTCCCAGGCGTCGCCGAGGTGCGCGGTGGACGGGTGGTCGTGGTCCTCGACGCGGACGGTGGCCTTCTGGATGGCCGGGTGCGAGTCGAAGTAGGCGCCGACGAGGCCGCCGTAGAAGGACCAGTCGTACTCGGTGTCGGCAGCCGCGTGGATGCCCATGTATCCGCCGCCGCCGGCCACGTAGTTCTCGAACGCCTTCTGCTGCTCGGCGTTCAGCACATCACCGGTGGTGGACAGGAAGGCCACGGCGTCGTACTTGGCGAGGTTGGCCGTGGTGAACTGCTTGGCCTCCTCGGTCGCGTCGACCGTGATGCCGGCCGGGCCGCCGAGTTCCTTCAGGGCCGTGATGCCCGCCGGGATGGAGTCGTGCCGGAAGCCGGCGGTCTTGGAGAAGACCAGGACCTTCTTGCCGCCCTTGAACGGCTCCTTGGAGAACTCGAAGTCGTCCACGTCGTAGAGCGCGCCCTCACCGCCCTTGAAGACCAGGTAGATGTCGGTGGTCTTCTTCGGCAGCGACCGCAGCGGCACGTCGACGTTCTGGAACGTCTCCCAGCCGCCGGTCGGCGGGATGTAGGCCGAGCCGTGCAGGGGCCCGTCGGGCGAGCCGGTGCGCAGTTCGACGAAGCCGCCCGCGCCGCCGGAGGAGGCCCGCACGGTCATCTTCTTCTGCCCGTCGAACCGGTAGGGGGAGAAGGAGATCCAGTCGCCGTCGTTGATGTCGCCGACGGTCTTGCCGCCGTTGGCGCCGGTCTTGTCGATGACCGAGACACCGGACTGGGTGGTGAAGTGCTCGCCCTGGCGGTGCAGCGGCTGGAGCACGGTGCGGGCGGTGCCGGTGAGCGCCTCCTGGCCGTTCGCCCCGCCGTCGGTGTAGCTCGCGCCGACGACGCCGTAGATGTTGGCGTTGGGGTCGTGGCCGCCGTCACCGGGGGGCGGGGTCAGGGTGCCCTCGCAGCCCATCTCGCTGGTCAGCTCGTGGGCGTGGGAGTCGTGGCCGAGGCTGTAGGAGACCTTGACCTTGGAGCAGTCGACCGTCTCCTCGGGGTCGGTGACGGTCACCTTGAAGGGGACGGGCTTGCCGAATTCGGCGAGGGCGCCATTGCCCGGGACGTCGATGCGCACCTTGGGCTCGGTGTTGCCGACGACGATCCGGACGCTGGCGTTGCCGGTGTTGCCCTCGGGGTCCTTGGCGGTGAAGGTGGCGCTGTAGGTGCCGACCTTCTTGTACTGGTGGGTCGGGTTGAGGCCCTCGCCCTTGGTGCCGTCGCCGAAGTCCCAGCTGTAGGTGAGGTTCGGGGAGTCGGCGTCCTTGGCGGAGGCGGTGAACTTGACCTTCAGGCCGGCCGCGCCGGACGTCTTGTCGGCGCTGACCTCGGCGATCGGGGAGAAGCCGTCCTCGGCGTTCTCGATCCGGTACAGCGCGGAGTGCTCGTCGCCCTGGAACCAGGAGACGCCGTAGTCGAGGACGTAGAGCGCGCCGTCGGGGCCGAACTCCATGTCCATGATCTGGGTGCCGGTCCACGGGAAGTCGTTGATCTTCGCGACCGAGCCGTCGTCGTTCTGCTCGATCCGCTTGATCCAGCGGCGGCCGAACTCGCCGGCGAAGAAGTCGCCGTCGTAGGCCTCCGGGAACTTCACGCTGGAGTCGAGCTCGGGGTCGTAGCGGTAGACCGGGCCGCCCATCGGGGACTCGGAGCCGCTGCCGAACTCGGGCACGGATCCGCCGTCGTACGGGATCCAGGCGGCCTGCGCGGGCGGCAGGTCGGTCAGGCCCGTGTTGTACGGCGAGGTGTTCTTCGGGGCGTTGCAGTCGAACGTCTCGCCGGACTCCTTGGTGGCGAAGTCGTAGTCGACGTAGGGGTCGTTGTCGCCGGTGCAGAAGGGCCAGCCGAAGTTGGCCGCCTTGGTCACCTTGGCGAACTCGACCTGTCCGCCCGGGCCGCGCTTGGGGTCGGCGGCGCCGGCGTCGGGACCGTAGTCGCCGACGTAGACGGTGCCGGTCTTGTCGTCGACGCTCATGCGGAACGGGTTGCGGAAGCCCATCGCGTAGATCTCGGGGCGAGTCTTCTCGGTGCCCGGGGCGAAGAGGTTGCCGTCGGGGACGGTGTAGGAGCCGTCCTCGGCGACCTTGATGCGCAGGATCTTGCCGCGCAGGTCGTTGGTGTTGCCGGAGCTGCGGCGCGCGTCGAAGGCCGGGTTGCGGTTCGGCCGGTCGTCGATCGGGGTGTAGCCGTCGGAGGCGAAGGGGTTGGTGTCGTCGCCGGTCGACAGGTAGAGGTTGCCGTCGGCGTCGAAGTCGATGTCCCCGCCGACGTGACAGCAAGTGCCGCGGGAGGCCGCGACGTCGATGACCTTCTTCTCGCTGGCCTTGTTCAGCGTGCCGTTGGCGTTCAGCGTGAAGCGGGAGAGGCGGTTGACGCCGTCGAACTTCTTGAAGTCCTCGGCGGTGCCAGTCTCCGGGGCGTCGCCCGCGGGGGTGTCGAGCGGCGGGGCGTAGTAGAGGTAGATCGCCCGGTTGTTCTTGAAGTCCGGGTCGATGCCGACGCCCTGGAGGCCCTCCTCGTCGTGGCTGTAGACGTCGAGTTTGCCGGCGATCTTGGTGACGCCGCCCTGGTCGGTGAGGCGCAGCGTGCCGTCGCGCGAGGTGTGCAGGACACTGCGGTCCGGGAGCACGGCGAGCGACATCGGCTCGCCCATCTCGGGCTCGCCCTTGGCGAGCGGCACCTGCTGGAACTGGCCCTCGGCGGCTGCCGGTTCGTCGTGCTCCGGGTGGCCGGGGTGGGCGCCGGCGACGGTGGCCGGGGTACCGACGGCGAGGAGCAGTCCGGTGAACAGGGCGACGGTGGTGCGAAGCCCTGGACGCCTGGGGGTGGCGGTGCTTCTGGGTCTGGTTCTGTGCACGAAGTCCCTCCGGGAACGGGGTGGGCCGTACGGGGTGGGTGCGAAGCGTGCGGTGCGGGCGCCGGGGTGCGCCGTCACCCCGGAGGTGCATGTGTCCTGAACACATCAAGGACGGTAACCGTGTCCGTCCGGGGCGAACACCCCTTGCGACGGACTCGGTCGGACTTTCTCCCAGTGCGGGACAAAGCAGGATCCGCGCAGGTCGGAGGGGGGATCGGCGGTGTTGCCGGTCCCCGTCCCCCGACCTGCGCCGGGAGCGTGGTTCAGCTGTTGAACGCGGCGTCGAAGGACGCGCTGGGCGGCTCGAAATCGAAAGCCTTCAGCCGATTCAGGGCCTCCGGCGCCCCCTGCAGACGGTCCATGCCCGCGTCCTCCCACTCGACCGAGACGGGGCCCTGGTAGTCGATGGAGCGCAGCATCCGGAAGACGTCCTCCCAGGGAACGTCGCCGTGCCCGGCCGAGACGAAGTCCCAGCCGCGCCGCGGGTCGCCCCAGGGCAGGTGGGAGCCGAGGCGGCCGTTGCGGCCGTCGAGGCGCTTGCGGGCCTCCTTGCAGTCGACGTGGTAGATCCGGTCGCGGAAGTCCCAGAGGAAACCGACCGGGTCGAGGTCCTGCCACACGAAGTGCGACGGGTCGAAGTTGAGGCCGAAGGCGGGGCGCCTGCCGACCGCTTCCAACGCGCGGGCCGTCGTCCAGTAGTCGTAGGCGATCTCGCTGGGGTGGACCTCGTGCGCGAACCGCACGCCCTCGGCGTCGAAGACGTCCAGGACCGGGTTCCAGCGGTCGGCGAAGTCCTGGTAGCCCCGCTCGATCATCGCCTCGGGGGCGGGCGGGAACATGGCGACCAGGTGCCAGATGGCGGAGCCGGTGAACCCGATGACGGTGTTCACGCCGAAGGCGGCCGCGGCCCGGGCGGTGTCCTTCATGCGTTCCGCGGCCCGCTGCCGGACACCTTCCGGGTCGCCGTCGCCCCAGACCGCCTCCGGGACGATCGCCTGGTGCCGTTCGTCGATGATGGCGTCGCAGACGGCCTGGCCGACCAGGTGGTTGGAGATCGCCCAGCACTTGAGGCCGTACTTGTCGAGCAGGGCCCGGCGGCCGTCGAGATAGCCGGGATCGGCCAGTGCCTTGTCGACCTCGAAGTGGTCGCCCCAGCAGGCGAGTTCGAGGCCGTCGTAGCCGAAGTCGCGGGCCAGGCGGCAGACCTCCTCCAGGGGCAGGTCCGCCCACTGGCCGGTGAAGAGTGTGAAGGTGCGTGGCATCGGGAACTGGCCCTCCTCAGACCGCGATCGGCGTGTAGACGGAGTTCTTCTCGGCGCTCTCCTCGACCGCCGCGAGCACGCGCTGCACCTGCAGCCCGTCGGCGAAGGAGGGTTCGGGGCGGCGGCCCTCGGCGATGGCGTGGACGAGGTCGCGGGCCTGGTGGACGAAGGTGTGCTCGTAGCCGAGGCCGTGGCCCGGCGGCCACCAGGCGTCCAGATAGGGGTGGTCGGGTTCGGTGACGAGGATCCGCCGGAAACCGGCCTCCGCGCCGGGCTCGGTGGCGTCGTGGAAGGACAGTTCGTTGAGCCGCTCCAGGTCGAAGGCGAGCGAGCCGCGCTCCCCGTTGAGTTCGATGCGCAGGGCGTTCTTGCGGCCGGTGGCGTAGCGGGTGGCCTCGAAGGAGGCGAGGGCGCCGGAGGGGAAGCGGGCCGTGAACAGCGCGGCGTCGTCGACGGTGACCTGCCCGGTGCCGGCGGACGTGACGGCGGACAGGCCGGTGGTGGCCTCGGTGGGCAGGGGCCGTTCCCGTACGAAGGTCTCCGTCAGCGCGGAGACACCGGCCAGCGGCTCCCCCACCAGGTACTGCGCGAGGTCGACGATGTGCGCGCCCAGGTCGCCGAGCGAGCCCGAGCCGGCCTGCTCCCTGCGCAGCCGCCAGGTCAGCGGGAACTGCGGGTCGACCAGCCAGTCCTGGAGGTACGTCACGCGCACGTGCCGCAGCCTGCCCAGACGCCCCTCGGCGACCATGCGGCGGGCCTGGGCGGTGGCGGGAACCCGGCGGTAGTTGAAGCCGACCATCGCCACCTGGCCGCGGTCGTGGGCCTGTTCGGCCGCCAGCGCCATCGAGGTGGCTTCCTCGACGGTGTTGGCGAGGGGCTTCTCGCACAGGACGTGCTTGCCGGCCGCCAGGGCGGCCAGGGCGATCTCGGCGTGGCTGTCGCCGGGGGTGCAGATGTCGACGAGGTCGATGTCGTCCCGTTCGATCAGGGCCCGCCAGTCGGTCTCGGTGGAGGCCCAGCCGTGCCGGTCGGCCGCCGCGCGGACGGCGGCGGCGTCCCGGCCGCAGATCACGGCCTGCACGGGGTCCAGCGGCAGGTCGAAGACGCGGCCCGCGGTGCGCCAGCCCTGGGAGTGGGCGGCGCCCATGAAGGCGTAGCCCACCATCCCCACGCGCAGGGGTGGCTTCCCTGCCTCGGTCCCTTCCGGCTGCTCCTGCGGCTGTCCCATACGGGTGTCCTCCTCGTCCTGGTCGGGGTGGCGCACGTGGGGGGTGCGGGGTGGCTCACTTGAAGCCGGTGGACATGTACTGGTCGATGTTGGTCTTGTCGACGACGGCCGAGTAGAGGGTGAGCGACGAGGGGATCTCGAACTCGGCGAGGCCTCCGATGCCCTTGCTCTGGCCGAGGG
Source organism: Streptomyces sp. WAC04114 (assembly GCF_019733245.1). NCBI lineage: Bacteria > Bacillati > Actinomycetota > Actinomycetes > Kitasatosporales > Streptomycetaceae > Streptomyces > Streptomyces sp. WAC04114. Next base: position 44,222 of record NZ_JAIGQA010000039.1, on the reverse strand, counting down.
CGCGGGCGAGGTCGATCGCCGAGGCGGCCATGGTCGGCGGGTACAGCACGGTCGCCTTGAGCACGCCGTCGTCCTGCTTGATGGCCTGGAAGGCGGAGAGCGCGCCGGCGCCGCCGACCATCAGGAAGTCGTCGCGCCCGGCCTGCTCGATGGCCCGCAGCGCGCCCACGCCCTGGTCGTCGTCGTGGTTCCACAATGCGTCGAACTTCGACTGGGCCTGGAGCAGCTGGGCCATCTTGGCCTGGCCGGACTCGACGGTGAACTCGGCGGCCTGCCGGGCGACCTTCTTGATGTTGGGGTAGTTCTTCAGGGCGTCGTCGAAGCCCTGGGTGCGCTGCTTGGTGAGCTCCAGGTTGTCCAGGCCCGCCAGTTCGATGACGCGGGCGCCGGACTTGCCCTTGAGCTTCTCGCCGATGTAGTGCCCGGCGTTGAGGCCCATGCCGTAGTTGTCGCCGCCGATCCAGCAGCGGTAGGCCTGCGGGGTGTTGAAGATGCGGTCGAGGTTGACGACCGGGATGCCGGCGCGCATCGCCTTGAGGCCGACCTGGGTGAGGGCCTTGCCGTCGGCGGGCAGCACGACCAGGACGTCGACCTTCTTGTTGATGAGGGTCTCGATCTGGCCGATCTGCTGGGCGGTGTCGTTGGAGCCCTCGGTGATCTCCAGGGTGACGTCGGAGTACTTCTCGGCGCGGCTCTTGGCGTTGTCGTTGATGGCGTTGAGCCAGCCGTGGTCGGCCTGCGGTCCGGCGAAGCCGATGGTGACCTGCTTGCCGGGCTTGTCGTCGGCGGCCGGCTGGTCGTTGCCGGCCGGTTCGTCCTTGGAGTCGGACGGCTCGTTGCTCGTGCACCCCGTGAGGAGGGCACCGGCGGAGACGGCGGCGGCCCCGAAGAGCAGCCCTCTGCGGCTCGTGATCTCTGGCATGGAGGTGAACCCTTTCCTCAGGTCGTGCTCGCGGTACGGCGCTGGACCAGCACGGCGGCGACGATGATCGCGCCCTTGGCGATCTGCTGGACGTCGCTCTGCAGGTTGTTCAGGGCGAAGATGTTGGTGATCGTGGTGAAGATCAGGACACCGAGGACGGAGCCGGTGATGGTGCCCCGGCCGCCGGTGAGGAGGGTGCCGCCGATGATCGCGGCGGCGATGGCGTCGAGTTCGTAGAGGTTGCCGTTGGTGTTCTGGCCGGAGCCGGCCAGGACGATCAGCAGGAAGGCGGCGATGCCGCAGCACAGCCCGGACAGCAGGTAGAGGTAGAGCCGCTGGCGGCGGACGTCGATGCCGGCGAGCCGGGCGGCCTCCGGGTTGCCGCCGACGGCGACCGTGCGGCGTCCGAAGGTGGTGCGGTTGAGCACCAGCCAGCCGATGACCGTGACGACGGCGAACACCATGACCAGGGGCGGGATGCCGAGGACGTAGGCGTCGCGCTCCCCGAGGTCCAGGACGGACGGCACGGTGACGATCTGCGTCCTGCCGTCCGTGATCTGGAGGGAGAGGCCGCGGGCGGAGGCCAGCATGGCGAGGGTGGCGATGAACGGCACCATCGCGCCGTAGGCGATGAGGACGCCGTTGACCAGGCCGCAGCCGACTCCGACGACGACCGCGGTGAAGAGGATGCCGGCGAAGCCGTACTCCTGGGTGGCGACGGTGGTGGCCCACACGGAGGCGAGGGCGACGATCGCGCCGACCGACAGGTCGATACCGCCGGAGACGATGACGAAGGTCATGCCGACGGTGACGACACCGATCACCGAGGCCTGGGTGAGGACGAGTTGCAGGTTGCGGGTGTCCAGGAACTCGTCGGGCTTGGTGATGCCGCCGATGAGGATCAGCACGGCGAGCACGCCGAGCAGGGACAGCGTGCGGACGTCGGCGCGGATCAGCAGGCCGCGCCAGGCGGGGGGCCGGGCCGGGGGCACCTTGTCGGTGCTGCTGTCCAGCGGCGGGGAGACGGGCTGCGTCATGACGCCGGGCTTCCTTCCATGACCAGGTCGAGTACGCGGTGTTCGTCGAGTTCGCGGGCGGGTGCCGTGTGGACGACGCGGCCCTCGCGCAGCACCAGCACGCGGTCGGCGAGGCCGAGCACCTCGGGCACCTCACTGGAGACCAGCAGGACGGCGAGGCCCTCGTCGGCGAGCCGGCGGATGACCGCGTAGAGCTCGGCGCGGGCGCCCACGTCGACGCCGCGGGTGGGTTCGTCGAGCAGCAGCACCTTGCAGCCGCGCAGCAGCCAGCGGGCGAGGACCGCCTTTTGCTGGTTGCCGCCGGACAGGGTGCGCACGGGCACGGACGGGTTGTCCGGCCGGAGCGACAGTTCGCGGGTCGCGGCCCGGGCGGCACCGAGTTCGGCGCCCCGGTCGATCCAGCCGCCGCGTGAGAAGCGGGACATGGAGGAGACCGACACATTGCGGGTGACGGACTCCAGCATCAGCAGGGCCTGCGCCTTGCGCTCCTCGGGGGCGAGCCCGAGTCCGGCCCGGACGGCGGCCCGTACGCTGCCCGGCTTCAGGGCCCTGCCGTCGACCAGTACCTGACCGGTCGTCGGTTTGCGGGCGCCGTAGACGGTCTCCAGGATCTCGGAGCGGCCGGAGCCGACGAGTCCGGCGAGGCCGACGATCTCGCCGGGCCGTACTTCGAGGTCGAGCGTGTCGAACTCGCCCTGTCGCGACAGACCTTGGACCTGGAGCACGGGCTCTGCGGACGGCGGGGAGACGGGCCGGTCCGGGAAGACGTACTCGACGTTGCGGCCGGTCATCAGGGCGACGACCTCGCGGGTCGGGGTCGACTTCGCGGGCAGTCCGCCCGCGACGGCCCGCCCGTCCTTCAGCACCGTCACCCGGTCGCCGATGCGGCGGATCTCCTCCAGGCGGTGCGAGATGTAGACGACGGCGACTCCGGTGGCGGTGAGGTCGCCGACGATGCGGAAGAGGTTGTCGACCTCGTCCGGGTCGAGGGCGGCGGACGGCTCGTCCATCACGATGAGCCGCACGTCGTGGGAGAGCGCCCGCGCCATGGACACGATCTGCTGCTGCGCCGCGGACAGGTCGCCGACCAGCCGGGCCGGATCGATCTCCGCATGCCCAAGTCGCTTGAGCAGAGCGGCCGTTGATGCCCTGGCCGTCTTGCCGCGTACGACGAACCCGGCGGCGGTCGGCTCATGCCCCAGGTGCACGTTCTCGGCGACGGACAGGTGTTCCACCAGGTCGAGTTCCTGGTAGATGGTGGCGATGCCGAGGCGCATGGCGGCGATCGGCGAGCGGAGCGTCACCCCCTCGCCCCGCCAGCGGATGGTCCCTGTGTCGGGCTGGTGGGCGCCGGCCAGCACCTTGATGAGGGTGGACTTGCCGGCCCCGTTCTGGCCGAGCAGGCAGTGCACCTCACCGGCCTGGACGTCGAGGTCGACGCCGTCGAGGGCCCGGACTCCGGGGAAGGACTTGGTGATGCCGGACATGCTGAGCAGCGGTGGTTCTGGTGCCATGCGGATTCCCCCTGGCGGGCGGGCCGGTGTCAGGGCGCTTGTCGAACAGGCGTGTTCAGGGCAGGGCAGGGCAGGGCAGAGCGGTGAGCTGTGCTGGTGCGGCCGTACGGAGGTGCGGGCTTACGCGGGTGAGAACAGGTGGTCGCTGATGAGCCGGGCCGCGCCGATGACGCCGGCGGTGGGGCCGAGCTCGCCCAGGACGATGGGCAGGTTGCCGGTCGCCAGGGGCAGCGACTGGCGGTAGACCTGGGTACGGATCGCGGCGAGCAAGGTGTGACCGAGGCCGGTCACCCCACCGCCGATCACCACCAGGCCGGGGTTGAAGAAGCTGACCAGCCCGGCGATGACCTGGCCGGTGTGGTTGCCGCCTTCACGGATCAGATCGAGGGCGGTGGCGTCGCCCGCGGCGGCCGCGGCGGAGACGTCGACGGCGGTGAGGCCGCCGTTCGCCTCCAGACGTTGGGCCAGTTCGTCCGAAAGCCCCTGCTGGGCGGCCTCCGTGGCGTCACGGGCCAGGGCGGCTCCGCTGAAGTGGGCCTCCAGGCAGCCCCGGTTGCCGCAGGCACAGGGTCGGCCGTCGGGGACGGCCTGGATGTGCCCGATGTCGCCGGCGCTGCCCGTCGTACCGCGGTAGACCTCACCGCCGACGACGATGCCGCAGCCGATGCCGGTGCCGATCTTGACGCAGAGGAAGTCGGCGACGGTGCGGGCGACGCCCGCGTGCTGCTCCCCCATCGCCATGAGGTTCACGTCGTTGTCGACCATGACGGGGCAGCCGAGTTCCTGGCTGAGCGCCTCCCGCACGGGGAAGCCGTCCCAGCCCGGCATGATCGGCGGTGCCACCGGGATGCCCTCGGGGAAGCGGACGGGGCCCGGGACGCCGATACCGGCGCCGTCGAACCCCTCCGCGAGCCCGGAGGCCCGCAGTTTCGCGGCCATGGCCAGGACCTGCTCGAAGACCGCGACGGGGCCCTCGCGCACGTCCATGGGCTGGTTGAGGTGCCCGAGGGTCTCCAGCTCGGCGTTGGTGACGGCGACGTCGACCGAGGTCGCGCCGATGTCGACGCCGAGGAAGCGCAGTTCGGGGTTGAGCCGGATGTTGTGGGAGCGGCGGCCACCGCGCGAGGCGGCGAGTCCGTCGGCCACGACCAGCCCCGTCTCCAGCAGCCGGTCCACCTCCACGGCCAGCTTGGAACGTGAGAGATCGACCTGGTCGCCCAGCTGTGCACGGGAGTTGGGTCCGCCGTCGCGCAACAACCTGAGCAGTCGGGCCTGGTGGGCGTTTCCGGGTCGTGCGGTCATGCGTCTCACGAGCCCCTCCCCGCCTCGATCGGCCTGTGCGCGCCGGTTTTCCGCCACCTCGGTGGCTTGCTTTCGGAGGGAACGTAGCAGCGGCTGCCGGGAGTGGGAAGAAGTCGCGCAGGAATTGCCCCCTACTTTTTCCACTCACAGGACAAAGAGGCGGCGACGGGCGCCCCGCGAAGGAGCCGCGGAGCCATTGAGCTACGAGCGGGAACGCGCGTGATACGACCGGCGCGTGTGCTCGGTGTGTTCGCGCATGAGCTGGGTCGCGCGCTGCTCGTCCCGGTCGGAGACCGCGGCGATCAGCTCGCGGTGCTCGATCCAGGACTGGTGCCCGCGCCGACGCGCCACCGGCGTGTAGTACCAGCGCACGCGCCGGTCGACCTGGGCGGCGAGTTCGGCGAGGACCGCGTTGCCGGCGAGCTCCATGATCTTGGCGTGGAAGCGGGCGTTCATGGCGACGGCCCCGTCCACGTCGTCCGCCTCGACGGCCTTCTCACCCTCGGCGCACAGCGCTTCGAGGGCGGCGATGCCCGCGCTGTCGGCGTTGGCCGCCGCGAGCCGGGCGGCCTCCGCCTCCAGGAGCGTACGGACCGTGAGGAGCTGGTCGGCCTCCTCCTCCGTCGGCTCGTGCACGAACGCGCCCTGGGCCGGCCGCAGATCGACCCACCCCTCGGTGTTGAGCCGCTGCAGCGCCTCGCGCACCGGTTGCCGGGAGACCCCGAGATGCCCGGCGAGTTCACTCTCGACGAGATGCTGGCCGGGCTGCAGCGCACGGGTGGTGATGAGTTCGAGCAGTGCCTCGTAGACACGGTCACGCAGCGGACCCGGGCGTTCCAGCTTGGGTACCGCCCCTTGGGGCAGGCCTGTCGACAGCATCGCGGTCCCCCTCCTCGGCAGGGCCGTGCACAGCGCGGCGCGAGCCGGTATCGCCGCAGAATCAGTATTGATTGTCTTTCGTCTACAGTCTACGGCGCACAAGCACCAGGGCTTCGGTGAGTTGACCGCGTCACACCACGAGGAACCGACCCGGGCTCAGGGGCAGCGCACGACCTGCCCCGCGTACGACAGGTTCCCGCCGAAGCCGAACAGCAGCACCGGATCGCCCGTGGTGAGCGCCCCCCGCTCGACCAGCTTCGAGAAGGCCAGCGGGATGCTCGCGGCCGAGGTGTTGCCGGACTCGGTGACATCGCGGGCGACGACCGCGTTGACGGCGCCGATCTTCTCCGCGAGGGGTTCGATGATGCGCAGGTTCGCCTGGTGCAGCACCACTCCGGCGAGGTCGGCCGGCTCCAGCCCGGCCCGCTCGCAGGCCCGGCGCGCGATGGGCGGCAGCTGTGTGGTGGCCCAGCGGTAGACGCTCTGCCCCTCCTGGGCGAAGCGCGGCGGGGTGCCCTCGATGCGCACCGCGTTGCCCATCTCGGGAACCGAGCCCCACAGCACCGGTCCGATGGCCGGTTCGCCGGCGGCCTCGACCACCGCGGCGCCGGCCCCGTCGCCGACGAGCACGCACGTGGTGCGGTCGCTCCAGTCGGTCACCTCCGACATCTTGTCGGCCCCGATGACCAGCGCCCGGCTCGCGCCCCCGGCGCGGACGGCGTGGTCGGCGGTGGCCAGGGCGTGGGTGAAACCTGCGCACACGACGTTGAGGTCCATGGTGGCGGCCTGCGGGATGCCCAGGCGGGCCGCGACCCGGGCGGCCATGTTGGGCGAGCGGTCGACGGCGGTGGAGGTCGCGACCAGGACCAGGTCGATGTCCGCCGGGGCCAGCCCCGCCCCGGCGAGCGCCTTGGCGGCGGCGTGGGCGGCCAGCTCGTCGACCGGCTCGTCGGGTCCGGCGATGTGACGCGTGCGGATGCCCACCCGGCTCCTGATCCACTCGTCACTGGTGTCGACCAGGCCCGCCAGTTCCTCGTTGGTGAGGACCTTGGCGGGCTGGTAGTGGCCGACGGCGGCGATGCGCGAGCCGTTCATTGGGTGGATCCCCCTCGTTGCCTTGGGTAGCGGATCCACCAGTCTGATGAGTGACTCACGGGTACGACGGCAGCCAAGGCGACAGGAAACGAGCGCCGGGGTTGTCAGCTTCGGTCAGGAGCTCGGACGCCCGGACACCTGTCGAACGCCCACCCGGCGGCCCGGCTCCTACCCGGTGAACAGCTGCGTCGCCTTGCGGACGAGCTCGTACAGCCCGTAGGCGAGCGGTACGCCCACCCACACCCAGGCGAGGGCGATCAGCCACCGCCGGTCCGGGCTAGGCGGACTCTGACTGCTGTCGCTCGACATGGGCGGCCTCCTTCGGGGCGGGGACGTGGTGGCGGGGGTCGACGGGCCGCACCAGTTCGTTGGCGACGAAGCCGACGACGAGCAGCCCGATCATGATGACGAAGGACAGCCCGTACAGGGACGCGCCGTGCCGGCCCGCCTCCTCCTGCCGGTCGGCGATCCAGTTCACGATCAGCGGGCCGAGCACCCCGGCCGTGGACCAGGCGGTGAGCAGCCGCCCGTGAATCGCGCCGACCTGGTACGTACCGAACAAATCCTTCAGATAGGCCGGAACCGTGGCGAAACCGCCGCCGTAGAAGGAGAGGATGACCAGCGCGCACAGGACGAACAGCGGTTTGGAGGAGTCGCCGAACAGGGCGATGAGGGCGTACATGAGGGCGCCGACGCCCAGGTAGACGCGGTAGATGTTCTTGCGGCCGATGAGGTCGGACGTCGAGGACCAGCCGATGCGGCCGGCCATGTTCGCCGCGGACAGCAGCGCGACGAAGCCGGCGGCGGCCGTCACCGACACCGGGGTGGAGGTGTCCGCGAAGAAGTCCGTGATCATCGGCGCGGCCTTCTCCAGGATGCCGATGCCGGCGGTGACGTTCATGCAGAGCACGATCCACAGGAGCCAGAACTGCGGGGTGCGCAGCGCCTGTTTCGCGGAGACCTGTGGGCCTGCGAAGACACGGGGACCGCTCTCCACGGGTTTCTCGCTGCGCGGAACCCGGACCAGCAGCACACCCAGCAGCATGAACACCGCGTACGACAGCCCGTGCACCAGGAAGGCCAGCGCGATGCCGGAGCTGTCGCTGCCGAACGACTCCAGCATCTGGGCCGACCAGGGCGAGGCGATGAGCGCGCCGCCGCCGAAGCCCATGATGGCGATGCCGGTGGCCATGCCGGGCCGGTCCGGGAACCACTTGATCAGCGTGGAGACGGGCGAGATGTAACCGATGCCCAGACCGATGCCGCCGACGAAGCCGTAGCCGAGGACGATCAGCCAGTACTGCTCCAGGAACGCGCCCAGCGCGGAGAGCAGGAAGCCGGAGGAGAAGCAGAGCAGGGCGACGGTCATCGCCCAGCGGGGGCCGTTGCGCTCCACGAGGGTGCCGCCGAACGCGGCGGACAGGCCGAGCATGACGATGCCCAGCTGGAAGGGCAGCGCGCTCTGGGTGCCGCTGAGGCCGAGCGCGAACTCGAGGGGAGGTTTGAACACGCTCCAGGCGTAGGCCTGGCCGATGGAGAGGTGTACGGAGAGAGCGGCGGGCGGAACGAGCCAGCGGCTCCAGCCCGGGGGCGCGACTGGGGGACTCATGAATCCCGGACGGTAGGGATCCGCAGGGGTGTTGAGAAGACGCGGCGTCGACCGTATGCGGTGAACGGTATGCGGCATGCGCCGAACGGTCGGCGCACGGACCCTTGCCGCCCCAACCTCCATACTGTAGACAATATTTCGTCGACACAAGCCGTCCGCGAGCCGTCCGCGAGCTATACGCGAGCCATAAGCGACCCGTGGGCGGCCGGACGGCAGCCACCTCCGCGGTATCCCTCAAACCGAACGGAGTGTTCCCGTGAAAGTCGCAGTTCTCGGCGCCGGTGCCATCGGCGCCTACGTCGGCGCCGCGCTCCACCCCGCGGGCGCCGAGGTGCATCTCATCGCCCGTGGACCGCATCTGGCGGCCATGAGGCAGCACGGAGTGCGGGTGCGCAGCCCACGCGGTGACTTCACCGCGCACCCCCACGCCACCGACGACCCGGCCGAAGTCGGCCCGGTCGACCATGTCTTCCTGGGTCTGAAGGCCAACGCGTACGCGGCGTGCGGGCCGCTGATCGCGCCCTTGCTGCATGAGACGACCTCGGTCGTCGCGGCCCGGAACGGCATCCCCTGGTGGTACTTCCACCGGCATGGCGGCCCGTACGACGGTCATCGTGTCGAGAGCGTCGACCCGGACGGCGCGGTCAGTGCGGTACTCGCCCCCGAACGGGCCATCGGCTGTGTCGTCTACGCGGCGACCGAACTCGAAGGGCCGGGCGTCGTACGCCACTTGGAGGGCACGCGGTTCTCCATCGGCGAGCCCGACCGCAGCCGCTCCACGCGCTGCCTCGCCTTCAGCGAGGCCATGCGGGCGGGCTGAAATGCCCCGTCGAACCGGACCTGCGCGGCGACATCTGGGTCAAGCTGCTCGGCAACATCTCCTTCAACCCGATCAGCGCCCTGGCCCGCGCGACCATGCGGCAGATGTGTCTGCACGGCGGCACCCGCAAGGTCATCGAGATCATGATGACCGAGACGCTGGCGGTCGCCGAGGCCCTCGGCTGCGAGGTCGGTGTCTCCGTCGAACGCCGGCTCGCGGGTGCCGAGCGGGTCGGCGACCACCGCACCTCCACGCTCCAGGACCTGGAGCGCGGCAAGCCGCTCGAACTCGACGTGCTGCTCGCGGCGGTCGTCGAACTGGCGGAGATCACCGGCCTGGAGGTGCCCACCCTGCGCACCGTGCACGCCATCTCGGACCTGCTCGCGCTGAGGAGCGCCGCATGAGGAATCGCGACCGGACCCCCACGACCTACACCCGGCTCACCCACCCGCTCGTGAGGGACTCCCGCGACGAGCCGTTCCGGCAGGCCACCTGGGAGGAGGCCCTGGACCGGGCCGCCCGGGGCCTCGGGCGCAACCGCGACGCCTTCGGCATGTTCAGCTGCGCCCGCGCCACCAACGAGATGAACTACGTGGCGCAGAAGTTCGCCCGGGTCGTCATGGGCACCAACAACGTCGACTCCTGCAACCGCACCTGCCATGCCCCGAGCGTGGCGGGCCTGTGGGCGGCGTTCGGCTCGGGCGGCGGGACGTCGTCGTACGAGGAGATCGAGCACACCGACGTCATCGTGATGTGGGGCTCCAACGCCCGGTTCGCGCACCCGATCTTCTTCCAGCACGTGCTGAAGGGGATCAGGAACGGCGCCCGGATGTACGCGGTCGATCCGCGCCGGGCGTCGACCGCCGAGTGGGCGGAGAGCTGGATGGGGCTCAACGTCGGCACGGACATCCCGATGGCGCACGCGATCGGCCGCGAGATCATCCACGCGGGGCTCGCGAACGAGGCGTCGGCGATCCGGATCGAGAAGCTGCCCATCGCGACCATCGTGGGGTGACGCAAGTGGACCTGCACTTCGGTGACAGCAAGCCGACGGACGAGGAGCGGGCGGCCGTCGACGCCCTGCTCGGGCCTCCGGAGTCCTCCTGGGAGGGCGCCGCCCGCGATGAGTTGCGAGCCGGCGATCTGAAGTGGGCGCGTGGCGGACGCGAGGCCCGGGACCGCCGCGACCTGCTGCTGCCGGGGCTGCATGCCGTCAACGACCGGATCGGCTGGATCAGCGAAGGTGCCCTCGACTACCTGTGCCGGCGGCTGACGGTGCCGCCGGCGGAGGCGTACGGGGTCGCCACGTTCTACGCCATGTTCTCTCTCGAGCCGCGTCCGGCGACCCTCCTCCACGTGTGCACGGACCTGGCGTGCGCGGCGGCCGGGGCGCCGGAGCTGTGCGCCGGGGTCGAGGCGCGGCTGGGCCTCGGCAGCGGGGTGAGCGTCGAGCGCAGCCCGTGCCTGGGCCTGTGCGAACGGGCCCCGGCCGCGCTCGCGATCAAGGCCGGGGATCCCGTCCGTACGGCCGTCTCGGCGCCGGCGACCGTCGAGGAGGCGGTGCTCGCCGCGTCCTCGCCCGGTTCCGCGCCCGAGGAGCCGCCGGCCGCGCCGGCGGTGCCCCAGGCGGGGCAGGACGGGCTGATGCTGCTGCACCGGGTCGGCGTGGTCGACCCGTCGTCCCTCGACGACTACCGCGCCCACGGCGGCTACACCGCCCTGCGCCGGGCCTTCGAGCTGGGTCCCGCCGGGGTCATCCGCGAGGTCACCGACTCGGGCCTGGTCGGGCGCGGCGGCGCCGCCTTCCCCACCGGCCGCAAATGGCAGGCCACGGCGTCGCAGCCGGACCATCCGCACTACCTCGTCTGCAACGCCGCCGAGTCCGAGCCGGGCACCTTCAAGGACCGGGTGCTCATGGAGGGCGACCCGTACGCGCTCGTCGAGGCGATGACGATCGCCGGGTACGCGACCGGCGCCCACGAGGGCTACCTGTACCTGCGCGGCGAGTACCCGCGCGCCCTGCACCTGCTGGAGCACGCGATCACGCAGGCCCGTGCGCGCGGACTGCTCGGCGACGACGTCCTCGGGCAGGGCTACGCCTTCGACATCGAGATCCGGCGCGGCGCGGGCGCCTACATCTGCGGTGAGGAGACGGCCCTGTTCAACTCCATCGAGGGCTACCGGGGCGAGCCCCGCTCCAAGCCGCCGTTCCCGGTGGAAAAGGGCCTGTTCGGCAAGCCGACGGTCGAGAACAACGTCGAGACGCTGGCCAACGTCCTGCCGATCCTGACCGTGGGCGCCCCGGCGTACGCGGCCATCGGCACCGGGCGCTCCACCGGGCCGAAGCTGTTCTGCGTGTCCGGGAGTGTGGAGCGGCCCGGCGTCTACGAGGTGCCGTTCGGTGCGACGCTGGGCGACGTGTTGACCCTGGCCGGGGTGCGCGAGGGGCTGCGGGCGGTGCTGCTCGGCGGGGCCGCGGGCGGCTTCGTACGGGCCGACGAGACGGACATCCCGCTCACCTTCGAAGGGACCCGGGAGGCGGGCACCACGCTCGGCTCGGGGGTCGTCATGGCCTTCGACGACAGCGTGCCCCTGCCCCGCCTGCTGCTGCGCATCGCGGAGTTCTTCCGGGACGAGTCGTGCGGGCAGTGCGTGCCCTGCCGGGTCGGGACGGTGCGCCAGGAGGAGGCACTGCGCCGGATCGTGGAGCGCACGGGCGCCGACACCGCCGGGGACATCGCGCTGCTGCGGGAGGTCGGCCGCGCCATGCGGGACGCCTCGATCTGCGGTCTGGGGCAGACCGCGTGGAACGCCGTGGAATCCGCCATCGACCGTCTGGGGGCGTACGAATGACCGTCACACCGCTGGGGATCCCGGGCCGCGTGCTGGAGTTCACCCTCGACGGCGAGGAGGCCCGGGTCCCCGAGGGCTCGACCATTCTGGACGCCTGCCGGGCGGCCGGGAAGGAACATCCCGACCCTGTGCGAGGGCGACACCCGGCGCCCCAAGAACGCCTGCCGGGTCTGCGTGGTCGAGGTCGAGGGGGCCAGGACGCTCGTCCCGGCCTGCTCCCGCAAGGCCGAGCCGGGCATGGAGGTCCGCACGGACACCGAGCGCGCCCGGCACAGCCGCAAGGTCGTCCTGGAGCTGCTCGCGTCGTCGGTCGACCTGTCGACGACGCCGAAGGTCGCCGGGTGGCTCAAGGAGTACGAGGCGAAGCCGGACCGCTTCGGCCCGGACGCGGCCCGCCTCGACGAGGAACCGAGGGTCGACAACGATCTGTATGTCAGGGACTACGACAAGTGCATCCTCTGCTACAAGTGCGTGGACGCCTGTGGCGACCAGTGGCAGAACTCCTTCGCGATCTCGGTCGCCGGGCGCGGTTTCGACGCCCGGATCGCCGTGGAGCACGACGCGCCGCTGACCGACTCGGCGTGCGTGTACTGCGGCAACTGCATCGAGGTGTGCCCCACGGGCACGCTGTCCTTCAAGTCCGAGTTCGACATGCGCGCGGCGGGTACCTGGGACGAGGCGCGGCAGAAGGAGACGACCACGGTGTGCGCGTACTGCGGAGTGGGCTGCAACCTGACGCTGCACGTACAGGACAATGAGATCGTGAAGGTCACCTCGCCGCACGACAACCCGGTGACCCACGGCAACCTCTGCATCAAGGGCCGCTTCGGCTACCAGCACGTACAGAACCGGGACTGATCGGAACATGGGACGAGTCACGGAACGACGCAAGGTGATCCGTATCCGGGACGGGGCGGTCTCCAGCCGCCCGGACACGCTCGTCGCCGAGGAGCCGATGGAGATCCGGCTCAACGGCAAGCCCCTGGCGATCACCATGCGCACCCCCGGCGACGACTTCGCGCTGGCCGCGGGGTTCCTGGTGAGCGAGGGGGTGCTGGCGGATCAGCAGGATCTGCAGAACATCGTCTACTGCGCCGGGGCGACGGCCGACGGGTCGAACACCTACAACGTGGTCGACGTGAAGACCGCGCCGGGCGTGGGCGTCCCCGACATCACACTGGAGCGCAACGTCTACACCACGTCCTCCTGCGGGCTGTGCGGCAAGGCGTCGCTGGACGCGGTGCGCACCACGGCCCGGTGGCCCATTGCCGACACTCCCCCGGTCCGGGTCTCCCCCGAGCTGCTCGCGACCCTCCCCGACCGGCTGCGCGCGGCACAGCGGGTCTTCGACCGGACCGGGGGCCTGCACGCGGCGGCCCTGTTCTCGCAGGAGGGCGAGCTGCTGGACATCCGGGAGGACGTGGGCCGGCACAACGCGGTCGACAAGCTGGTCGGCCGCGCCCTGCAGAACGGGGAGCTGCCCCTGTCCCGGACAGTCCTGCTCGTCTCGGGCCGGGCCTCCTTCGAGCTGGCGCAGAAGGCCGTGATGGCGGGCATCCCCGTGCTGGCGGCCGTGTCCGCCCCGTCCTCGCTGGCGGTGGACCTGGCCGCCGAGACGGGCCTGACGCTGGTGGGCTTCCTGCGGGGCAGCTCCATGAACGTGTACGCGGGTGAGGACCGGATCGCTGTGCGGGCCGCGGCCGCCCAGGGCTGAGCAGGCCCTCCCCGCGACACGGCGGCGGGGCCCCGACCGGCGGGGAGCGCCCCCTGCGCCGCAGGGGCCCCGTCTCGGCCCGCCCGGGGCGTCCCACCCAGGCCCCCCTTGGGTCCTGGCGTTCTGGCCCTCGTGTGCGTCACCGGTGCAGGGACTCGGCGACGGCCGGGTCCTCGAGCACGGTGACGCACCAGGCGAAGTGCTCGTCACCGCCGCCCGGCGCGAAGGCGTCGCTCGTGGCCATCGCATAGGCGGCCCGGTACAGCAGAAGGTCGTCGACCGCGTAGCCGAACTCGTCGGCGAACCGCGTGGTGAGCTGCCGGGTGATCTCCGGGGCGTGCTCGGTGCCCGCCGGGAAGATGGCCGCGGCCACGGCGGCGTCGAACCGGGGGTCCCCGCCCGTGGACAGGAAGCCGTAGTCCACGAGGGCGAGCGGCCGCAGATCGTCGTCCACCAGCACGGTCTCCGGGAAGACGTCACCGTGGACGACCGCCTCGTCGGTACGGGGCAGCGAGCGCAGCTTCCGAAGCAGCCGGGCGCGCGTGTCGTCGAAGTCGCGGACATGCGTGGAGAGCCGGTCCGCGTACCGGCTGACCCGCCGGTCCACCAGGTCCGCCAAGGCGGATCCGAAAGTGGCGTGGTCATCCCACAGCGGGCGTTCCTCGTCCAGCACAGGAAGGTGCTTGACCTCGTCGACGTCATGGGCGTCCGCGAGGGCGCGCAGCACGCCGACCAGGCAGTCGACCGCTTCGGGCAGCACCTCGTCCGGGTCGTCGGTGCGGATCCTGCCCGCCAGGGGCTCGCCGGTCAGCTCCCGCTCCACGGTCATCGGGACACCGTCGATGTCCTCGACGGCGAGGATCTCCGGGGTGCCGAACGGCAGGTGCGCCGCGGCATCGGTGTAGAAACGCTGCATCCGACACAGTTCGGATCCCCGTCGGCGCTCCCACACCTTGGCCACCGTTCCGTCCCCGAGTCGGTAGACGGCTCCCTCCACCGCCGCCTCGACGGGCCCGGCGTCGGGATATCCGGCGTCGACGAAATGTCGTACACGCCGGGCCGTGGTGTCCCGTATCGCATCGGACATCTCGCGCCTCCTTCCGCCCCCGGCGTGAACGACCGGCCGGTCGGCGGGGCCGAGGCCGGGACCATCTCCCACGGTAGGCCCCTCGCCCGCACGACACCCGGTGACGGAGGGCTGCCCGGGCGCCGTGCGGTCCGTCACGCGTGTACGGCGCAGCAGTGCGGGCGGGCGCGCCTCAGAGGTCAGGACTCCGTGCCGGATTCCTGGGGAAAGAAGGTGATCAGCGTGGCGGTGCCGTCCTTGTCGACTGTCCGGATCGCCGGCTCGGGAATGTCCCGCGTGGCGACGTCGATCTCCCTGGGGTGCCACACCAGGTGCCGCAGGACGGCGGGGTAGCGCGGCGACTGTCCGCCGACGGAGACGACCACTACGTCGTCCTTCGGGTCGTACAGGATGTTGGCGAAGGGCAGCCGGTTGGCTTCGTACTGGTGCCCGACCTCGGGGTCCAGTACTTCGATGGTGACGAACTCCCCTTGGTGTTCCTCGGTCATCTGGTTGAGGGCGGTCTCCCAGGTGCTGCGGTCGAGCGTTTCGGTACCAGCCATCGTCGTTCCTCCTCCGGTGGCAATCTGCTCTCTCCGCGACGGTATGCGCAGCCCCGAGCGACTTCCTCGGCCTGACAGGCCGAGCCGTCCGGCCCTGCTGGACCTGCCTGGACGAGTCCGGGCCGAAGCCCCACGCGGAAGCAGCGGACGCATGTGGTGTCCTGTGTTCACGGTGTCGAGTAATCCGTCCGGGCGCTTCCGCCTGCAGGATCCAATGGCGACTTCGCCTCCTGTACCGGACGGACGAAGAGAGATACCGGCAGCGGAATGTCTACTGGCTCGTGCCGGCCGCACGGCACGCACAGGCGCAAGGGGAAGAGCCCACCAGCGGTGCCCGTTGCCCGTGGCAACACCACCCTCTTGGCCATCGGCTGAACACATCGCGAGCTGGGAGGAACAATGCGGAACCGGACAATGAGCAAGATCGGCGCACAGCTGTTGCGTCTGCGCCACGACTCGTCGCAGAGCTCACAGGACCGGGCGGCGCCGGCCGACTACGGACTGGACCACGGGCAGGTCGCCGAATTCGTCGCCGGCACGCTGGACGCGGAGGGCGAGGCGGCGCTCGCCCGTCAGGTGGCTCGGCTGCTGCCCTTCCACTGGACCTGGCCGAACCGGGTCGCGGAGGCGATGTCGCAGATCATCGACCACTTCGGTGATCAGCGTGAGCTGATGGCCTGGCTGGATCGGCACCCCGGCCTGCCACGGCTGGTGGCCCGCCTGTACGTCTTCATGGGCCTCCTCGACCGGTACAGCGCGGTGCCCGCGGTCGTGACCGCGATGCGTGAGTACCGGGAGCGGACACCGTATCCGCCGGGCCTGGAGTCCTACCTGGTGCCTGCCACCGATGACGACACGCTCGCCGGCATTGCTTTCAAGGTCGAGAAACTGCTCGGCGAGGAGCGGACCCGGGAGGCGGTCGAACTGGCCCTGGCCACGGCGACATGGCTGCAGCAGATCGCGCCGCGCGCGCGGGAACTCGCACCTGAGGTCGGCGATTTGGACGAGCTGATGGGGCAGGCGCGGCAGGACATCCGGTCTGCGGCAGCCGACATCTGAACACGACAGTCGATACGGCGGTAACGGCATGACGGTGAAATTGAACGCGACGGCGTTCGACCACGCAAAGAAGCTGGCCGAAGAGGACCGGATCGTCCTGGACGACCGGGACGACTGGAGCGAGCACCGGCCTTCGGCGGCGGACGAGAATGCCTATCTCGATGAGCACGGATTCGCCGAGTACGCCAGGTGGTACCTGGGCATCGACGACGAGATGGGAAACGAGACCAAGGGCCGGTACAAGTTCCCCTACGGCGATTTCGATCGTGTCCACCGCTGCGGTGTGCTCTCCGCCGAGGTACGGGCCGGACAGCAGAAATACTCGGACATCCAGAACGCCGCCGCGCACCTGCACGGACTGCTGGAAGGCAGGCGGGCCGGGCGGTGACGGCGCCGAAAAAGGTGCACCTTCATCCGGCCCCCGGCGACGGATCGCCCACTGCCGCCAGCCAGTGCCGCTAGCCAGTCTCGGATATCCGGAGCAGCATCGCCTTGAACTGCTCCCGTTCGGCCGCGGACAGCGGTGCGAGCAGTTCGTCGTTGGCGGCGCGGGCCGCCTTCTCGCAGCGCTTCAGCAGCCGTGCTCCCCGTTCCGTGAGGGACACCGCGTTCTTGCGGCGGTCCTTCGGGTCGGGCTCGCGGACCACCAGGCCGGCCGACTGGAGGTCGTTGAGCACGCCGACCAGGTCCTTGGGGTCCAGCCGGACCCCGCGGCCGAGGTCGGCCTGGGCGACGGGTGCGAGGTCGCGGACGGCGGACAGCACCACGTGGTGCCACATCCGCATGTCCTCCGCGGCCAGTGCCTCGGCCACCAGGGCCCGGCCACGGGCGGCGGCGCGGCCGAGCAGCCAGCTGGGCAGGGAGCGGATCGCGGGGAGGGGTGCTTCCGACATGGGCGCAGCCTAACCACAACATCGTTGGTTCTTCCTATGATCCTCCTATACCGTTGGGCTCCCCAATGAATTCATGGGGAACACCAACGAACCCGGAGGTGCGATGCGCCGCGTCCGCTACGAATCCCGAGGCGGCCCCCTGTTCATGGAGGAGGCCCCGCTCCCCGAGCCCGGCCCCGGAGAGCTGCTCGTGCGCGCGGAAGCCATCGGCGTGACGCTCCCGGTCGTACGCAAGGTCACCGAGGCGGACGAGCCCGTCCCGCTCGGCGGCGAGATCGCGGGCGAGGTCGTGGCCGTCGGAGAGGGCGTCTCGGACTTCGGTACCGGCGACCGGGTGACCGGGCTCTGCTTCGGCCACGGCTACGCCGACTTCGCACTGCTGCACGAGGCCATGGCCTCCCCGATTCCGGCGGACGCGAGTGCCGTCGACGCGGTCGCCCTGGTCCGCAGCGGACTCGTAGCCCTCGGCGCCCTGGAGGCGGCACGCCCCGAGCCGGGCGAGGCGGCCCTGGTCACCGCGGCCGCGAGCGGCGTCGGCCACCTGGCCCTGCAACTGGCCAGGACGCGCGGCGCCGGACGGGTCGTGGGAGCCGTGTCCGACCCGGCCAAGGCCGACTTCGTCCGGGGCCTCGGCGCCGACCACGTCATCGCGTACGGCGACACCGGCTGGGGCACCCCGGTCGACTACGTGCTGGACGCGGTCGGCGGCGAGCTGCTCACCCCGGCCCTGCACGCGCTCGTCCCCGAGGGACGGCTGGTGGCGTACAGCTCGGGCGGCGGCACCATCCAGGCGTACGACCTGCTCGTGGGAGCCAAGTCGGTGATCGGGTTCCAGGTGGCCCGTATCGCCCGCGGGAAGCCCGAGTTGCACGAACGGTGGTGTGCGGAACTGTGGCGGTTGTTCGCCGCGGGAGAGCTCAGGCCGGTCGTGCACCGGGAGTTCGCGTTGGAGGACGCAGCCAAGGCGCACGGGGAGATCGAGGGGCGGTCCAACCTGGGCAAGGTCGTGCTGATCCCCTGACGCACGCTTCTTGTGGGGGGTCTGTGAACCCAAGTACCGTCTGTGGCCCACACATTGGACGTGGGATGTCCGGATGACCGGACTTCTTCCCCCATGCCTCGGTGGTCCAGCCGACAGACGCATGAAGGGCAGGTCGCACCATGCCGTCAAGTCTTCGCGCACGTCTGAGATCCACCCTCACAGCCGCCGTCGCCGCCGGGGCGCTGCTGGCGCCCACCGCCCCGGCACACGCCCAACCCGTCGCCGTCTCAACGGAGTTCGACCAGCAGGTGCTCTTCAAGGCGTCCCAGGACCCGGGCTACGCCTGCTTCCGGATCCCGGCGATCGTGCGCACCACCAGCGGCACGCTGCTGGCGTTCGCCGAGGGCCGGGTCCTCAACTGCGGTGACGCGGCCGACATCGACATCGTCCTCAAGCGATCCACCGACGGCGGCCGCACCTGGGGGCCGCTCCAGGTCGTCACCGAGGGCGCCGGCGACACCCACGGCAACCCGGCGCCGATCGTGGACCGCGACACCGGCCGGATCCTGCTGGCCGAGACGTACAACACCGGCCGTGCGGACGCCGGCAACTGCGCCGTCCCCTGCGACCGCACCCCGCACCTTCAGTACAGCGACGACGACGGCCGCACCTGGTCGCAGCCGCGCGATCTGAGCGACGAGATCCTGCCCGAGCACTGGAACTCCTGGTACGCGACCGGTCCGGTGCACGGCATCCAGCTGACCCGCGGCAAGCACGCCGGACGGCTGGTGTTCGGTGTCAACACCGAGACGTGGAACGGCAGCCGGGTCTCCGCCAACCACGCCGCGCTCGTCGTCAGCGACGACGGCGGCGACTCCTGGCGCGTCGGCGCCACGGACACCTGGCCCATAGGGCAGGACGGCGTGTTCCGGCAGAAGCCGTCCGAGGTAACGCTCACCGAACGCGCCGACGGCGTCCTGCTCGTCAGCGGCCGGGAGCAGGACGGCACCGACCTGGGCCACCGCTCCCAGACCTTCAGCACGGACGGCGGCGACAGCTTCGCCACCCCGTTCCGCGACCTCCCCGACCTGTACACCCCGCAGGTCCAGGGCGCGACCCTGCGCCTCGGCGGCCGGATGCTGCTGTCCGCTCCGGCCGACCCCGACCGCCGCCGCACGATGATGGTCCGCTCCTCCTACGACGGCGGGCGCACCTGGGAGAGCGTGGACCGGGGCACGGTCGTCACCACGGACTGGTCCGGCTACTCCGACATGGTGGCCGTGGGCGGCACCACGGTGGGCCTGCTGTACGAGGGCGGCGCGGTCGACGCGCGCGACGAGATCCGCTTCGCCCGCTTCACCGAGGACTGGCTGAAGCCGCGCCGGGGAGCCGACCCGACCACGCGCGACTCTGCGGCGGGCGCCAGGCCCGCGGCGGTGCTCGGCGGCGCCGGGCGCACGGCCGGTGTCCACGGCGGTGCGCTGGCCTTCGACGGCACCGACGACGCCGTACGGCTGCCCTACCGGTCCCGGCTCCCGCTCGGGGAGGGGGACTTCACGGCCTCGCTGCACTTCCGCTACACGGCCACGACCGGCGAGCAGCCCTTCCTGTGGATGGGCGGCATCGGCACCACCCAGCCGCAGATCTGGCTGCGCGGGGAACCGGCGAGCAACCGCGTCCGGGGGCTGATCACCACCCGGTCCGGGGCGACGACCGTCAGGTCCGCCTCGGTGTCGACCGACGGGGCCCACAACGACGGCCGCTGGCACCATCTGGCCCTGCGTCGCGGCGGAGGGCAGTTGACGCTCTTCCTCGACGGCGAGTCGATCGGCACCCCGGACGTGCCGGGCTCGGTCAGCCGCAACTCCCCCTTCGGCGTGCACATCGGCCAGCGCATGGACAGCCGGGCGTTCCTCACGGGCGCGATCGACGACGTCCGGGTGTGGAACCGGGCCCTGAGCGACGCCGAGTTGGCATCCGGCGCGGCGGGCGCGGCGTCCCGGGGCACGGTGCTGTGGCTCCCCATGGACCAGGTGAGCGGCAGCAACTAACGTCACGGAACGTGCCCGACGACTCAGGAGCAGCACGAGCACGACAGCGCACGGGAACCGGGATCGGCCTGCTGCTGGCCCTGGTTCTCGGCGCCGCCCTGCTCATCGCACTGCCGGACGACGACGGTTCGCACGACGACGCCTGCCAGGCGCTCACCGTCGGTTCCTGGAAGCCGGACGACGGACTCACCGACGAGTTCACCCGCTACGGCGACGACGCGAGCCGCGTCGACGACTGGACCGGCGGCGACGGCACCCATTCGGTGCGGCTGCCGGACGGCCGGGTGCTGTGGCTGTTCTCGGACACCTACCTGGGCCGCGTGTACGGCCCGCCCAACCCGCACGGCGAGTCCCACGCCTGGCGGGACGCCGGCACACCGCTGGTGCGCAACTCGGCGGTGCTGATGCGCGACGGCCGGCTCGACTCCACCCTGCCCGCCCCGCTGTTCGCCGACCCGGCACCGAACCAGTGGCGCTGGCCGGTCGCCGCCCGCGTCGAACCGCGCTCCCCCGGCTCCTCGGAGCAGGTCGTCCGGGTGCTGCTGTGGGTGCGCACGGCAGGGCAGGCCCCCTGGATCTACGGCGTGCCCACCGCCACCGAGGTCGCCACGCTGTCGCTGCCGGACCTGCGCCTGGAGTCGATCGTCGAGGTGCTCGGCCGGCAGCGGGTCCCCGACCCGTCCCGGCGGGTGCTGTTCGGTACGACGCTGGTCGAGGAGGACGGCTGGACCTATGTGTTCGGCGGCGACGACGGCCGGGCCGCCTCCCGGCCCGCCTCGCACGCCTACGCGGCCCGTGTGCCGGAGGGCGCCCTCGGCGATCCGTCGGCCTGGCAGTACTGGAGCGGTTCGGCGTGGGTGCCCGGGGCCCGCCCCCGGCCGGTGCTCGGGGACGGGCGGCGCAAGGGCGTGGGCAGCGCGTTCTCGGTCGTCCGGGAGGACGGCACGTACGTGCTGTTCACGATGGCCGCCGGACCGAAGGGGCTGACCACCATCGCCTCCTACTGGGCCTGCTCGCCCGCCGGGCCGTGGCACGGCCCCGGGAAGGAGTTCAGCCCGCCGCTGCCCCAGGGACAGGTCGCCGCCTACAACCCGCAGACGCATCCGGTGCTGAGCGGCGACGGACGGCTCGTGCTGAGCTACGACGTCAACTGGCTGGAGCCGACGGGCGCCGCCGACCGGCTCAGCCGGAACGTGTCCCTGTACCGACCGCGGTTCGTGTCGTTGCGACTGGCTGCGGTGCGGTGACCTCCGTCGCCGCTTCCCGCGCGCGCCGCTTGGCGATCACCGCGCACACGATCAGCTGCATCTGGTGGAAGAGCATCAGCGGCAGCACGGCGAGCGCCGCCTCGGCGCCGAACAGGACGCTCGCCATGGGCAGCCCGGCGGCCAGGGACTTCTTCGAACCGGCGAACTGGATCGCGATCCGGTCCGCCCGGCCGAAGCGCAGCGCCTTGCCGCCGTACCAGGTCAGCAGCAGCATCACGGCGAGGATCACGGCCTCGACGCCGACCAGACCGCCGAGCCGGGCGGGGCTGACCTGGTGCCAGATGCCCTGCACCATGCCCGCGCTGAACGCGGTGTAGACGACGAGCAGGATCGAGCCGCGGTCCACGAGCCCGAGGGCCTTCTTGCGGCGGCTGACGAAGCGACCGATCCAGCGGCGCAGCAGCTGCCCGGCCAGGAACGGCACCAGCAGTTGCAGCACGATCTTCAGCAGCGAGTCGGCGGAGAACCCGCCGCCGCTGCCGCCGAGCAGTGAGGCAGCGAGCAGCGGGGTGGCGACGATGCCGACGAGGGAGGAGAAGGACCCCGCGCAGATCGCGGCGGGCACGTTGCCGCGGGCGATCGAGGTGAAGGCGATCGACGACTGCACGGTCGACGGGACGAGCGTGAGGAAGAGCAGGCCCTGGTAGAGCGGGTGCGTCAGGATCACCGGCACCAGCCCGCGGGCCGCGAGCCCGAGCAGCGGGAAGACGAGGAAGGTGCAGGCGAGGACCGTGATGTGGAGCCGCCAGTGCCGCAGCCCGTCGAGCGCCTCACGGGTGGACAGCCGGGCCCCGTACAGGAAGAACAGGAGGGCGACCGCCGCCGTGGAGGCACCGGAGGCGACATCCGCGGCCGACCCACGCGCCGGGAACAGCGCGGCGAGCCCCACCGTCCCGAGGAGCAGCACGATATAGGGGTCGATCGGCATCCAGCTCGGCCAGCGCAGGCGTTTCACGGTGCTCCACTTGCTTGGTACTCCGGTCGGTCCGGGGCCGCAGGGGCCCCCTTCCATCCTGCTCCCCGCTCCGGCGATCGGGAATCCCGTATACGGCACTCACTGTCATCGCGTTTCGCGATAACGTGGTCGGCATGTACGACCCGTCCCATCTGCGCACGTTCCTGTCGGTCGCGCAGACGCTGAGCTTCACGCAGGCCGCGCGTCGGCTCGGACTGCGGCAGTCGACGGTCAGCCAGCACGTGCGGCGGCTGGAGGACGCCGCCGGGCGCACGCTGTTCACCCGGGACACGCACTCGGTGGAGCTGACGGAGGACGGCGAGGCCATGCTCGGCTTCGCGCGCCGGATCCTGGAGGTGTACGAGCAGGCGGCGGCGTTCTTCACGGGTACCCGGTTGCGCGGCCGGCTGCGCTTCGGCGCCTCGGAGGACTTCGTGCTGACCCGGCTGCCCGAGATCCTGGAGGGCTTCCGGCACGAGCACCCGGAGGTCGACCTGGAGCTGACGGTCGAGCTGTCGGGCACGCTGCACGAGCAGCTGGCCGCCGGGAAGCTGGACCTCGTCCTGGCCAAGCGGCGCCCCGAGGACCCCCGGGGCGAGCTGGTCCGGCACGACCGGCTGGTGTGGATCGGCGCGGAGCGGCTCCGCCTCGACCCGGACCGCCCGGTGCCGCTCATCGTCTACCCGCCGCCGGGCATCACCCGCGCGCTCGCCCTGGAGGCCCTGGAGCGGCAGGGCCGGGACTGGCGCGTGGTGTGCACCAGCGGGAGCCTCAACGGTCTGGTCGCCGCGGCCCGGGCCGGTCTCGGGGTGATGGCCCACTCCCGCGGTCTCATCCCTCCGGGTCTGGTCCGGGTCCCGGACCGGGCGGGGCTGCCGGAGCTGGGGCAGGTCGACTTCGTCCTGGTCCACGGCCGCCGCCGACCCTCCGCGCAGGGCGCGGCGGACGCCCTCGCGGCGGCGATCCTGGCAGGTGGGGATCGTCTTCACCGCAGCGAGCGCGAGGGGCTGTGACGAAGCGGAGTGACAGAATCCGCCGCCGTCCCACTGACAGAAGAGACCCCGCTCGACAGCGCGTCGCGCGGCACCTGGACTCGTACAGATTCGGTGGAGATTACGGCACCGAAACTTACTCAACCGTCAGGATTGTGTCCGACCCTTCCCCATGTGGGCGCTTTTTTCCCTGGCTGACCAGCGCATACGAGAGGGCCGCCCGCCTTCGTACCCCCTCCCGCCCCCTGGTCGGTTGGGGTAGCTTTCACGGCGCTGTGCGGGGCGTCACTCGACTGAAGCGCTGAGGAGCGGGGAGCGGGGTTTGCGCGAGTTCACCAACCCTCCGTTGGCGTTGGCACCTCCGGTGGGTGGTCTGGCCGACGTGGTCTTCGAGCATGCCCAGGAGGACCCGCTGCACATCGCGCTGGGCCGCAAGGACGATGCGGGCCAGTGGCGGGATGTCACAGCCGCCGAGTTCCGCGACGAGGTACTCGCCCTGGCCAAGGGGCTGCTGGCGAGCGGCATCCGGTTCGGCGACCGGGTCGCGATCATGTCCCGCACCCGCTACGAGTGGACCCTCTTCGACTACGCGCTGTGGACGATCGGCGCCCAGGTCGTGCCGGTCTACCCGACGTCCTCGGCCGAGCAGTGCTTCTGGATGCTCTACGACGCCGAGGTGACGGCCGCGGTCGTGGAGCACGAGGACCACGCCATGACGATCGCCACCGTCATCGACCGGCTGCCCCAGCTGCGCCGCCTGTGGCAGCTGGACGCCGGGGCGGTGCACGAGCTGTACGACGCGGGCGCGCACCTCGACGACGAGGTGGTGCACCGCCACCGGCAGGCCGTCACACCCGACTCGGTCGCCACGATCATCTACACCTCGGGCACCACAGGCCGCCCCAAGGGCTGCGTCATCACGCACGGCAACTTCATGTACGAGGCGGACACCGTCATCGAGCGCTGGGAGCCGGTGTTCCACTCCAGGCGCGGCGACGAGGCGGCGACCCTGCTGTTCCTGCCGCTCGCGCACGTCTTCGGGCGCATGGTGCAGGTCGCCGGCATTCGCGGCAAGGTGAAGTTCGGCCATCAGCCGCAGCTGAACGCGGCGGCCCTGCTGCCGGACCTGGCGGCGTTCAAGCCGACGTTCTTCCTGGCCGTGCCGTACATCTTCGAGAAGGTGTTCAACGCGGCCCGCCGCAAGGCCGAGAAGGAGGGCCGCTCCGGCCCGTTCGAGAAGGCCGTCGACATCGCCATCAAGTACGCGGACGCGATGGAGGCCAAGGCCTGGGGCACCGGACCCGGCCCGTCGGCGGGCCTGCGCATGCAGCACCAGCTGTTCGACAAGCTCGTCTACACCAAGATCCGCGCCGCGATGGGCGGCCGCATCAAGCACGCCATGTCCGGCGGCTCGGCGATGGACCGCCGGCTCGGGCTGTTCTTCGCCGGGGCGGGCGTGCACATCTACGAGGGCTACGGCCTGACGGAGTCCACGGCCGCCGCCACCGCCAACCCGCCCGGCCGGACCCGCTTCGGCACGGTCGGGCAGCCCATCCCCGGCATGACCGTGCACATCGCGGAGGACGGCGAGATCTGGCTGCACGGCGAGAACGTCTTCCAGGGGTACCTCAACAACCAGAAGGCCACCGACGCGACCCTGCACGACGGCTGGCTCGCCACCGGCGACCTCGGCACGCTGGACGAGGACGGCTTCCTCACCATCACCGGCCGCAAGAAGGAGATCCTGGTCACCTCCGGCGGCAAGAGTGTTTCGCCCGGTGTGCTGGAGGAACGCGTCCGGGACCATCCGCTGGTCAACCAGTGCATCGTCGTGGGCAACGACCGCCCGTACATCGCCGCCCTGGTCACCCTCGACCAGGAGGCCGTGGAGCACTGGCTGGCCATGCGGGCCAAGCCGCAGATGTCCCCCGCGGAGCTGGTGCGCGACGCAGACCTGGAGACGGAGGTGCGCCGCGCGGTGGTCGCCGCCAACACCCTCGTCTCGCAGGCCGAGTCGATCCGCACCTTCCGCATACTCGCCCAGCCGTTCACCGAGGAGCACGGGCTGCTGACCCCGTCCCTGAAGCTGAAGCGGAAAGCGATCGAGAAGGCGTACGAGAACGAGGTCGAGGCGCTCTACCGGGCGTGACGTCCGCCCCGCGGGGCAGGTGTGGCTTCGGAAATCTCCCGTCAGGAATGCATCACCGCCCGTGATCGTTTGACGATGGGTAGTTCATCTGACCACTTACCGAAGGATCGAGAGCTCGTGAGCAAGGTCCCCCCGATCATCCTGAACAACGGCGTCGAGATGCCCCAGCTGGGCTTCGGCGTCTGGCAGGTGCCGGACGACGAGGCCGAGACGGCCGTCGCGACGGCGCTGGAGGCCGGGTACCGCAGCATCGACACCGCGGCGATCTACGGCAACGAGGAGGGCACCGGCAAGGCCATCGCCGCCGCCGGCGTCCCCCGCGAGGAGCTCTTCGTCACCACGAAGCTGTGGAACGCCGACCAGGGGTACGACTCCACGCTGCGCGCCTTCGACACGTCGCTGGAGAAGCTCGGCCTGGACTTCGTCGACCTGTACCTGATCCACTGGCCGACGCCGGAGCGCGGTCTGTACGTCGACACCTACAAGGCGTTCGAGAAGCTGCACGCCGACGGCCGGATCCGGGCCATCGGCGTCTCCAACTTCCTTCCCGAGCACCTGGAGAAGCTGATCGGTGAGACGTCGGTCGTCCCGGCGGTGAACCAGATCGAGTTGCACCCGCACCTGCAGCAGGGCGCCTCCCGCGCGTACCACGCGGAGCGGGGCATCGCCACGGAGGCGTGGTCGCCGCTCGGCCAGGGCAAGGGCCTGCTGGAGGTCCCGGCGATCGTCGCCATCGCCCGGAAACACAACCGCACCCCGGCCCAGGTCGTGCTGCGCTGGCACATCCAGCTGGGCAACGTGGTGATCCCGAAGTCCGTGACGCCGTCGCGGATCAAGGAGAACATCGAGGTCTTCGATTTCAGCCTCGACGACGAGGACCTGGCCGCGATCAGCGCCCTGAACGAGGACCGCCGCATCGGCCCGGACCCGGCGGAGTTCAACGGCACCTGAGCCGTAGCGGCGGCGCCGGGGTCCGGATCCCCCCTCACAGGACCGGAGCACCGACAGCGCCCCGGCCCGGAGCCCCTTCGCGGGGCCCGGGCCGGGGCGCTGTCGTCTCCGCGGTCTCAGACCGGCTGGCCCACCGGCCGAATGACGACGGTGTTGACATCGACACCGGCCGGCTGCCGGATCGCCCAGACCACCGAGTCCGCGATCTGCCCGGCCGTGAGGAGATGGCCGGGCGGGAGGCTGCCGTAGGAGTCCCAGAAGGGGGTCTCCGTCCGGCCCGGCGCGACCAGGGTGACACCCACGCCCCACTCGGTGACCTGCCGCCTGGTGTTCTCGGCGAGCCCGGTCACGGCCCACTTGGTCGCCCCGTACAGGTTGCCCGGTCCGTGCACGAACCCGGCGACGCTGCCGACCAGCACGATCCGGCCGCGGGTCTCCTTCAGCGCGTCGATGGACGCCCGGATCAGCAGGGCGGGACCGAGGACGTTGGTCAGCACCATGTCCCGCCAGCCGTCGGGATCCCCCTCGGCGACCGTGTCGTGGGTGGCGAAGCCGGCGTTGGCTACCACGGTGTCCAGCCGGCCGAACGCCTTGAGGGTGCTGTCCACCGCCGAGCGGACGTCGTCGTACACGGCGGTGTCGCCGACGAGCGTCAGCAGCCCCTCGGGACGTCCCAGCTCTTCGGCGAAGGCACGCAGCCGCTCCTCCCCCCGGCCGGTGACCGCCACCCGGTGCCCGGCGTCGAGCAACTGCCGGGCGACAGCGGCACCGATGCCGCTTCCGCCGCCGGTGATGAGCGCTACCTGAGACATGGACTTCCCCCTGTGGTGTCGGCCGGAGTGCGATGCCGGGGAGTCCATCAGTTGAAGCGCTCTCGAAGTCAAGGGACTCGACGCCGAGGGCCGCGGGGCTACGCGGGCCGGACCGCCGTGTGCACGGTGTGGGCCGCCAGCACGAACACGTCCTGGCGGCGGTGCACGCTCGCCGCGTCGCCGGGGTCGAGGAGGCGGTCCAGGGTGGCGCGGTCGTCGTGGTCGAGGCCCTCCGCGAGGGTGTCGCGGAAGCGGGTCAGGCGGTCGACGACATGGGCACGGGCGCGGTCCGAGGCCGGGGCGGGAAGGTCCAGGAGGAAGCTGTGCGTCCGGGTGTGCTTCAGGCCCGCGGCGGACAGCAGGGCCGGCCAGTTCTCCGGCTCGGCGACATGGCCCCGGAGGTCCTGCCGCATCTTCGTGAACCACTCCTCCTCCAGTGCGTCCATGCGTGCCTGGAGGCCGGGGCGGCCGATGCCGATGTCGCGGGGCAGGAACCGTGCGGGCAGCCCGCCCTCCATGAGGGCCAGGGTGCCGCCCGGCGCGAGCCGCGCCGCGAACGCGGCGAGCCCGGCCCGCTGGTCGCCGAGATGGTGCAGGGTGCGGCTCGCCCACAGCAGATCGGCCGGGTAGTCCAACTCGTCCAGGACGTCCGGCAGTTCCCCGACGACCGTGCTGAAGCGGTCGGCCACCCCCTGACGCTCCGCCCGTGCCCTGGCCCGCTCCAGCAGCGGCTCCGAGCCGTCCACGGCCACGATCCGGGCGCCCGGGAACGTCTCGGCGAACAGGCAGGACACGACGCCGGGCCCACTGCCCGCGTCGACGATGAGACCTGGTTCGGTCACCTCCCTCGCCAGCCAGGCCAGGGCCCTGTCGTACATCGACGTGAACAGCTCCGCCTCGGACTCCAGCATCGGGGCCATGGCCGCCCAGTCGATGTCGGTGTGGTCGTGGTGGTGGCCGTGGCCCTGCCGGTGGACGTGGTCGTGATCGTGGTCGTGGTCGTGCGCCATGGTGGTCAGCCTCTCGCTCGGATGCGGTCAGCGTGCGCCGACGCACCGATCGGAGGCCAGTGCTGTTGCCGGTCCCGCAAAATCCGCCGGGGCAGGAGCCCCGACGGATCAGCGGATCAGCGGGTCAGCGGTTCAGCGGTTCAGCGAGCACGGTCAGGACAGCGGCGGGTACGCGTTCTGCATCAGCTGCCGGAACTGGGCGGAGAACCAGTGACCGGACACCGGCGCGTCCGGCAGGGCACCGGACATGTTGTTGTTGTTCCGCGGGTTGCCCGTGTAGGTGGGGTCGCACATGCGGTCGAAGCCCTTGCCCTCGTCGTTCGGGATGGCCTTGCTCGACCCGTCGGACTCACCCGGCGGCTTCATCCACACGTAGGCGTCGATCCCGGCTGCCGGGGCGGCCTTCGGTCGCTCGCCCAGGCCGGCTCCGGACTGGTTGCACCAGTTGCCGGCGTTGAGGCGACGGTCGTACCGACCGCCGTCGACGTAGGTGTCGACGCTGGTGGTCGCGCCCGGTCCGGTGGGCCGCGCGGCACCGCCCCAGCCGTTGCGGGAGGTGTCGATCAGCATGCCGATGTTCGCGTCGAAGCCGGCCGAGACCAGCTGGCCTCGGAAGGCCTGGGCGTAGGACAGCTCGTCGAGGTAGCGGTTCCAGTCGACCCACTTCGACTCGCGGACGGACTTGCCGGCCACGGTGTCGTTGATGGTGAAGTTGTTCTCCTTCAGGGCGCTGTAGTTCGCCGTGTTGGTGATGAAGCCGTGGACGTCGTTGACCGTGGCGCCCTCGGCGGTCGCCGCCTCCTTCATGATGGCGGCGGTGGGGCCGAAGTTGTCGTCCCAGCCGATCCAGCCGTGGTGCCCGGCGTCGACGTAGTTGTAGACGTTGGGCACGTCACCGAGCTTGTTGAGCGCGTACCCGACGCCCTTGACGTAGTTGCCGTTGGCCTTCATCACGTCGCACTGCGGGACGGCCGTCGGGCGGCTGCCGGTGTTGGTGACGAGGTTCGGCAGCGAGTCGATCTCGATCGTGGTGAC
Organism: Streptomyces sp. WAC04114; assembly: GCF_019733245.1. Lineage (NCBI taxonomy): Bacteria > Bacillati > Actinomycetota > Actinomycetes > Kitasatosporales > Streptomycetaceae > Streptomyces > Streptomyces sp. WAC04114. The sequence continues at coordinate 14,691 of NZ_JAIGQA010000039.1, read as the reverse complement.
GATCCGCAGCGAGGCGTACTTCGGGTCGGCGAGGATCGCCTTGATCGGGTCGATGTACTCCGTCTTGTAGCGGTCGATCTCGTCGGCCTTCAGCTCGCCGTTGGAGGCGAGGGCGGAGCAGTCCCGGCCGGGCAGGTTGTAGATGACGAACTGGACGACGAGCTCCCCGGATCCCTTCTGGCGCAGCGCCTCGTCGAGGTGGTCGCGCAGGCCCATCTTCCCGCCGGCGCCGTTGATCGCGGCGATGCGGTCCAGCCACACACCGGTCGGCTGGTCGGCGACCCGGCTGCCGCCCGGCTCGGCGGCGGCGTTCGCGGACCACTCCGGGTTCACGTACCCCTTCGCGCCCTCGTAGGGGTTGTTCACGCGACCGGACGGCCCGCCCGGGTCCGGCGGGTCCGTGGGGCCGCCGCCCCCGTCGACGTTGCAGGTCACGCCGTCGAGGGTGAAAGTGGCCGGGATCGCGTTGCTGCCGCTGTAGCTGCCCTGGAAGCCGAAGCTCACCGAACCGCCGGTCGCCAGCTGGGCGTTGTAGGTCTCGTTGGCGGCGGTGACGGCGGCGCCGCTCTGGCTGATCTTGGCGTTCCAGCCGCTGGTGACCTGCTGGTTGCCGGCGTACGACCACTTCAGCGACCACGACGACTTGGCGGCACTGTTGTTGGTGAGGGTCACGGCGGCGGTGAAGCCGGTGCTCCACTGGTTCTGGATCTTGTAGTCGACGGTGCAGGGGACTGCGGCGACGCCGGCACTGGCCGGGTCGACGGCGAACGCGGTGCCGGTCGCGCCGGTGACCAGGGCCATGGCGGCCAGTAACGCGGTTCTCGTACGGGTCATGAGTGGGGGTCCCTCTTCCGTTGGGTTCCTTGCGATTTCCGCGGCTGCGTGGGGGGTTGAGAGGTGCGGTGAGGCTTTCGCGGGCATGGCGGAGCCGATGCGGGGCGCCGTACGGCCGACGCGGGCGTGCAACTGTCCGCCGCACGCGGGCGTCTCGCACCGGCGGCGGCTCAAAGTACTGAACGCGGGGGGTGTCGCATGAGCGACTCCTTGCAGGTCGGGCGTGCCGTGACGGACGCGTCGACTGATGGAACCGCTCCCACTGGTGCCAAGGAAGGTAGCGCCAAGTGACGGTGAAAAACAGGGGAGTCACCGAGTTTTGCTCCATGCGGTGCGTCGAATCTTTTCGACTCTTCGAGGACCTTGACCAATACCTGACGAGTCATCACTATGGGAGCGCTCCCACTGGTTCAAGCCTTGACTTCTCCGAGCCGCAAGGAGGAACCAGCACCATGCATCCCCCACCCCGGAGACGCGGAGCGGTACGGCGGTTGTGGACCGCCGCCCTCGCAGCTCTCGCGCTTCCGTTGACGATGCTCTCCTCGGGGTCGACACCCGCGCAGGCAGCGCCGCTCCAGTGCAGTGTCGACTACAAGACGAACGACTGGGGCTCCGGTTTCACGGTGGACCTGACCCTCACCAACCGTGGCACGGACGTCATCGACGGCTGGACGCTGACCTACGCCTACGCCGGCAACCAGAAGCTGGGCAACGGCTGGAACGGAAGCTGGACGCAGTCCGGCAGCAACATCACCGTCAAGAACGCCCCCCACAACGCCCGGGTCGCCGCGGGCGCCGCCGTCTCCACCGGCGCCCAGTTCTCCTACAGCGGCAGCAACACCGCGCCGACGTCCTTCTCGGTCAACGGCACGCCCTGCACCGGCGCGCACCAGCCGCCGATCGCCGTGCTGACCAGCCCGAGCGCGGGCGCCGTCTACACCCAGGGCCAGGCGGTGCCGCTGGCGGCGACCGCCGCCGCCGCGGACAACGCCACGATCAGCAAGGTGGAGTTCTACGACGACACCAAGCTGCTGGGCACGGACTCCAGTGCGCCGTACGCGCTGTCCGTCTCCGACCTGGCCGTGGGCAGTCACTCCCTGGTGGCGAAGGCGTACGACAGCATGGGCGCCTCGGCCGACTCCACCCCGGTCGGCATCACCGTGGCCTCCGGCCCGACCGTCGTCGCCTCGCCGCTCCAACTGGGCGTCCAGTCGGGCAAGTCGGGCACCTATGAGGTGAAGCTGTCCAAGCAGCCGACGGGCAACGTGACCGTGACCTCGGCGCGGGCGAGCGGCAACTCGGGGCTCTCGGTCTCCGCCGGCGCCTCGCTGACCTTCACGCCGCAGAACTGGAACACCGCGCAGAAGGTGACCGTCACCGCCGCGAACTCGGGCACCGGTTCGGCCGTTTTCGAGTCGACGGCGGCGGGCCACGCCAAGGCCTCGGTCACCGTGACCCAGCTGGCGGCGGCGAAGGTGTACGACGCCCGCTTCCTGGAGCTCTACGGGAAGATCACCAACCCGGCGAACGGCTACTTCTCCCCCGAGGGCATCCCGTACCACTCGGTCGAGACGCTGATCGTCGAGGCGCCGGACCACGGCCACGAGACCACCTCGGAGGCGTACAGCTACCTCCTGTGGCTCCAGGCCATGTACGGCAAGGTGACGGGTGACTGGTCGAGGTTCAACGGCGCGTGGGACCTCATGGAGAAGTACATGATCCCCACTCACGCCGACCAGCCGACCAACTCCTTCTACAACGCCTCGAAGCCGGGCACCTACGCGCCCGAGCTGGACACGCCGAACGACTATCCGGCCAAGCTCGACACCGGTGTCTCGGTCGGGTCCGACCCCATCGCGGGTGAGCTGAAGAGCGCGTACGGCACGGACGACGTCTACGGCATGCACTGGCTGCAGGACGTGGACAATGTCTACGGCTACGGCAACTCCCCCGGCAAGTGTGAGGCGGGCCCCTCGGACACCGGCCCGTCCTACATCAACACCTTCCAGCGCGGCGCGCAGGAGTCGGTGTGGGAGACGGTGCCGCAGCCGACCTGTGACGCCTTCAAGTACGGCGGCAAGAACGGCTACCTCGACCTGTTCACCGGTGACGCCTCCTACGCCAAGCAGTGGAAGTTCACCAACGCGCCGGACGCCGACGCACGGGCCGTGCAGGCCGCCTACTGGGCGGACCTGTGGGCGAAGGAACAGGGCAAGGGCTCGGCCGTCTCCGCGACGGTGGGCAAGGCCGCCAAGATGGGCGACTACCTGCGCTACTCCATGTTCGACAAGTACTTCAAGAAGGTCGGCAACTGCGTCGGAGCGTCGGCCTGCCCGGCGGGCACCGGCAAGGACGCCTCGTTCTACCTGATGTCCTGGTACTACGCCTGGGGCGGCGCCACCGACACGAATGCCGGCTGGGCCTGGCGCATCGGCTCCAGCCACGCCCACGGCGGCTACCAGAACCCGCTGGCCGCGTACGCGCTCAGCAGCTACGCCCCGCTGAAGCCGAAGTCGGCGACGGGCGCGGCGGACTGGGCCAAGTCCCTCGACCGGCAGCTGGAGTTCTACCGCTGGCTGCAGTCGAGCGAGGGCGCCATCGCGGGCGGCGCGACCAACAGCTGGGCGGGCCGGTACGCGACCCCGCCGGCAGGCAAGTCGACGTTCTACGGCATGTACTACGACGAGAAGCCCGTGTACCACGACCCGCCGTCCAACCAGTGGTTCGGCTTCCAGGCGTGGTCCATGGAGCGTGTCGCCGAGCTGTACCAGCAAACGGGCAACGCGAAGGCCAAGACGGTCCTCGACAAGTGGGTCGACTGGGCGCTGTCCAAGACCACGTTCAACCCGGACGGCACGTTCCTGATCCCGTCGACGCTCCAGTGGTCGGGCCAGCCCGACACCTGGAACGCCTCCAGCCCCGGCGCGAACAGCGGGCTGCGCGTCACCGTCGCCGACTACACCAACGACGTCGGTGTGGCGGCCGCGTACGCCAAGACGCTGACGTACTACGCGGACCGCTCCGGTGACACGGAGGCCGCGACGGCGGCGAAGAAGCTGCTGGACGGCATGTGGGACAACCACCAGGACGCCCTCGGGATCGCGGTCCCGGAGAACCGGGCCGACTACAACCGGTTCGACGACCCGGTGTACATCCCGAGCGGCTGGACGGGCACGATGCCGAACGGTGACGCGATCAACTCGTCGTCCACGTTCGACTCGATCCGGTCCTTCTACGAGGACGATCCGGCCTGGTCGAAGATCGAGAGCTATCTCGCCGGCGGTGCGGTGCCGTCGTTCACGTATCACCGGTTCTGGGCCCAGGCGGACATCGCCCTGGCCATGGGCTCGTACGCGGAGCTTCTCGAATAGCCCCCGCCGGGCGCTCCGCGGGGTGGGCGGTACTTCGTCTGCCGGTCCGTCGTGGCTGGTCGGGCAGTGCCGCGCGCCCCCGGGGCAGCTCCGAAGCACCGCGTACACGGCTCCGCACCTGACGCGGGGCCACGGCCGGGTGGCTCCTCCGCACGGGAGCCGCCCGGCCCTCGCACGGCGGTCACGGGGTGCCGTACCGTTCCACCAGTTCCGCCGCCGTCCGGGCGATGCGGTCGCGGAGTTCCGGGGGTTCGAGCACCTCGATGCCGGTGCCGAGGCGCAGGAAGTCGGCGTGGGCGTGGTCGAGGGACTCGATGGGGACGGTGGTCCGGGTCCAGCCGTCCTCTTCCAGGTGGGCGTCGGTCTGACCCGGTCCGGGGAGGGAGACTCCCGGCGCCAGCCGGACCACCGCCCGGGCCGGCCGGAGCCGGTCGTGGAAGTCACGCTGGTACTGCGTCCAGTACCCGGCCAGGTCGAATTCGTCCGGACGGGTGAACTGCTGCTCGAGGGAGGTGAGGTGCAGGATCTGGTCGACCCGGTAGGTGCGCGGGCCCGGGCCCGCGACGACGTACCAGCGGCCCGCCTTGAGGACCAGTCCGTACGGATCCAGCCGGCGTTCCACGTCGGTGGGCTCGCGCCAGCGGCGGTAGCGGACGTGCAGGGCGCGGCAGTTCCACACGGCGTCGGCCACGGCCGGGAGGTACGGCGTCTCGTCGGCGCCGGCGTACCAGCCGGGCGCGTCGAGGTGGAAGCGCCCGCTGATCCGGTCGGCGTGCGGGCGCAGTTCGGCCGGCATGGCGGCCCGGACCTTGAGCTGGGCGGCGGCCAGGACGGAGCCGAGTCCGAGCTGGGCCGCGGGGCCCGGGACTCCGGCGAGGAAGAGGGCCTCGGCCTCGTCCGCGGTGAGGCCGGTGAGGCGGGTGCGGTAGCCGTCGAGGAGGCGGTAGCCGCCGGCGTGGCCCGCGTCGCCGTAGAGCGGGACGCCGGCCGCGCTCAGCGCCTCGATGTCCCGGTAGACCGTGCGCACCGAGACCTCCAGCTCCTCGGCGAGCCGTGCGGCGGTCATCCGGCCGCGGGTCTGGAGCAGCAGGAGGATGGAGACGAGCCGGCTGGACTTCACTGACACAGGATGTCAGTGAAGCGGCTCTAGCGTCCCGGGCATGAGTTTCACCGAGAAGCTGCTGACCGTGCCTCCGCCGATCGAGGTGGCCGGCCGGCACATCAAGCGCTACCACGTCACCGCCGACCCGGCCGGTATCGAGCCCGACGTCGAGAAGGCGGCGTACGCGATCCTGCCGGAGCTGCTGCCGGAGCCGGACGGCACTCCCCCGGCGACCTTCGTCGTCCTGCACCGGGGCGGCGACACCGGCGCCTACCTCAACGCGTACAGCTGGGTGTGGGACAACGTCCTGCACTTCAAGGGCGCGGCGGCGGGCCAGCCGGTGCTGGGCTGCCCGGACCGCGACCCGGCCCGCTTCATCACGCCCGAGCTGCCGTGGATCGGCTGCGTCTGGGAGCTGCCGCCGATCCTGCACGAACGGGACGCCTGGGTGCGGCACCTGCTCGCCACCGAAGTCCCGGACCTCCAGGCCTACTTGACCGACTCCCTGCCCGAGGGAACCACAGGAGACCGCGCATGAGCAGCCCGCACGACTTCGACTTCTTCCACGGCGACTGGGACGTCCTGCACCGGCGCCGCACCGACTTCCTCGACCCGGACAGCGACTGGGAGGAGTTCCCGGCCACCAGCCGCTGTCTGCCGCTGTTCGACGGGGCCGCCAACCTCGACGAGATCGACATGCCGCACCTGTCGGCGAAGGGTGCGACGCTGCGGCTCTTCGACCGGGAGAGCGAGCAGTGGTCCCTGTACTGGGCCTCCAGCATCAGCGGGACGCTGTTCCCGCCGGTCGTCGGCCGGTTCGAGGGGGGAATCGGGACGTTCCTCGGCGACGACACGTACGACGGGAAGGACATCCGGGCGCGGTTCGTGTGGTCGGGCATCTCCACCACGTCGGCCCGCTGGGAGCAGGCCTTCTCCGTCGACGGCGGGGACAGCTGGGTGACCAACTGGATCATGGAGTTCACCCGGCCTTCCGGAACGACCGCAGGCTGAACACCGGGTCGGGGCGCGGCCGTTCCTGGTCGGGGAGACGGGCGAGCCGGGTGGCGAAGCCGTCGGCGAGGGGGTCGCCGGGCGGCAGGGTGACGAACCAGCCCCGGCGCAGGTCGGCGATGGTGCGGCGGGGGCTGCGGCCCTGGCCGTGACCGGTGAAGCGGGCCCGCCCGGCCGGCAGCAGGCCGTGGGCGGCGGCCGCGGACTCGACGTCTGCCGCCGCGTCCCGGACCGGGCTGGGCGGCCGGGAGGACAGGACGACATCGATGTCACTGCCGACGTTGTGGGAGGCGGCCTTGTCGACCGTCGTGACGTAGACCCCGCCGGGCCGCAGCACCCGGGCGCACTCGCCCACGATGCTCCGCACCTCGGCGGGCCCGGCGGCCAGGTGCAGCAGCCACACGCTGCACACGGCGTCGAACTGCCCGTCCCGGAACGGCAGCCGGCGGCTGTCGGCGCGCACGACGGCGCCGGGGAGCCGGGTGGATGCCTGCCGGGCCATCGCGGGGGCGAGATCGACGCCGGTCACCCGCAGGTCCTCGCGGGCGGCCGCGAGCCGGCGGGTCACGATGCCGGTGCCGCAGGCGACGTCGAGCAGCCGGCCCGTGCCGGGTGGTACGAGGCGCAGCACGGCTTCCGCGGCGGCGGCCGCCCGGGGCTCGCCGCCGCGCGAGGCGTCGTACCGCTCCGCTTCCTTGTCGTAGTCGAGCACCCGGTCAGTGTGCACCGTGCCCGGGGGCGAGGTCCTCCACCCTGCGGGCGAGCTCGAAGTCCTTCTCGGTGACGGCGCCGCCCGCGCTGTGCGTGTGCACGGCCAGGGAGACGGTGTTGTAGCCGAGCGTGAGGTCGGAGTGGTGGTTCAGTTCCTCCTGGACCTGGGCGATGTGCACGACCATCGCCGTCGCCGCGAAGTGCGAGCCGAGCCGGTAGGAGCGGATGAGGTGGTCCTTGTCGAGCGACCAGCCCGGCAGCTCGGCCAGCCGGTCCTCGACCTCCTTCTGCGACAGCGGTTCGACGGGCATGGGCTGCGCTCCTTTCCGTGACCGCGAGGTTCTCGGTGTTCTCGGTGTTCTCTCAGCCTGCCACAGAGGAGCGATCGAAGCCCTCCCTGGTCAGAGGGGTGTATCTGTCCGGGACGACCGGTTCTCGACTACGGTCCCGGCATGACCACTCACCCCTCCACCGCCGAGCAGGGCGTGGGCCCGCTGCTGCGGGCCTGGCGGGAGCAGCGGCGGGTCAGCCAGCTGGAGCTGGCCCTGCGCGCGGACTCCTCGGCCCGCCACATCAGCTTCGTCGAGACCGGACGCTCCCGGCCCAGCGAGGAGATGGTGCTGCGACTGGCCGAGCATCTGGACGTCCCGGTGCGGGAGCGCAACGCGCTGCTGCTGGCGGCCGGTTACGCCCCCCGCTATCCGGAGACGCCGCTGGACGACCCGGCGCTGGGCGCGCTGCGCGAGGGTATCGAGCGGCTGATCGGCGGTTACGAGCCGTATCCGGCGCTGGTGGTGGACGCGCTGTACGACGTGGTGGCCGCCAACCGGGGGATCATGACGCTGCTCGACGGTGTCGCCGGCTCGCTGCTGGAGCCGCCGTTGAACGCGATGCGGCTGGCCCTGCACCCGCAGGGCCTCGCGCCGCGGATCCGCAATCTGCGCGCCTGGCGGGGGCATCTGCTGGAGCAGATGGAGCGGCAGATCGCGCTGCACCGCTCGGAGCCGCTGCGGGCGCTGTACGAGGAGGTGGCGGCCTATCCGGTGCCCGACGCGGATCCCGCGGACGAGCCGGATGAGCCGGTGCCGTACTTCGCGCTGCCGCTGCGGATCGAGCACGAGGGGCGGACGCTGTCGTTCATCTCCTCGATCTCCACGTTCAACACCCCGATGGACGTGACGGTCGCCGAGCTGGCCATCGAGACACTGCTCCCGGCCGACCCGGCGACGGTCAAGTACCTTCAGGGGCGCATGTCCTGACGGGCCTTCAGCGACATGTGCTGGAGGATGGCGAATCCGGCCACGACCAGGGCCTGGAGCACCGTCCACACGGCGCCCGGGGTGCTCGGAGTGAGCCACAGCGCCAGGGCCGCGAGGCTGACCGCCGCCCAGGCGAGGTTGGCCTCGACGACGGCCCGGACACCGAGCTCCGGCGGCTGCCTGCGGGCGGCCAGCAGGCCCACGCCCGCCGCGTAGAGGGCGAGGAACGCGCCCAGGGCGAGCAGCAGCGTGGCGTCGACACCCAGGAGCCGTCCGAGCGGGCCGGAGAACGCCAGGTAGGCGAGCGCGTTGCCGCCGGTCACGACGGCGTCCAGGGCGAGGAAGCGGCGCAGCATCGACTGCGGCTCGGAGGTCCGGGCGAGTGCGGCGAGCTGGATCGCGGACATGGGGAATCACCCTCCGTCGGGTCGTGGTGCGGCGGCTGGAGCCGGGTCCCGGGCCGGAGTGCGCCGGCCCGGGACCCGGTCCGTTCACGATCCCGTTCCGGCGGCGCCCGGTCGATTACCCGCGGGGTAATGCCCGGCCCGCTCCTCCGCTTCCGGGGATCTTCTCGGGCTGAGCCCTGTGATGCCGCCGACCGGACGTGACAGACTGATCACAGGCGTGGGCGCGTAGGGGAGGCGTGGCGTGAGTGAACGGCGGGCCGCACCCACCGTGGGCCAGGTGGTCCTGGGCAAGCGGTTGCAGGAGCTGCGCGAGGCCGCCGGCCTCAGTCGTGACGAGGCCGCGAAGGTGCTGCGGGTCGCCCCCGCGACCGTCCGGCGGATGGAGACGGCCGACGTCGCGTTGAAGGTCCCGTACGTGCAGGTCCTGCTGACGGCGTACGGGGTGGCCGAGGACGAGGTGACCGCGTTCGTCGACCTCACCGAGGAGGCGAACCGGCCGGGCTGGTGGCAGCGGTTCCACGACGTGCTGCCGGAGTGGTTCAGCCTGTACGTGAGCCTGGAGGGCGCCGCCCGGATCATCCGGTCGTACGAGCCGCACTTCGTGCCGGGACTGCTGCAGACCGAGGGGTACGCGCGGGCCGTGATGCGGTCCGGCACCATCGCGAACGCCGGGCCGGAGGCCGTGGACCGGCATGTGTCGCTGCGCATGGAGCGGCAGCGGCTCCTGGACCGGCCGAACCCGCCGCACCTGTGGGTCATCATGGACGAGACGGTGCTGCGCCGCCCGGTGAGCGTGGACGGACGGGTGATGCGCGACCAGCTGGACAAGCTGCTGGAGTACGCCGCGCGCGACCGGGTCACCCTCCAGATCGCCGAGTTCGCCGACGGCCCGCATCCGGGGACGTACGCCCCCTTCTCGCTGTTCCGCTTCGCCGAGCCGGAGCTGCCCGACATGGTCTTCACCGAGTATCTGACCGGCGCGCTGTACCTGGACTCCCGCAAGGAGGTCTCGGCGCATCTGGAGGTGCTGGACCACATGACGGCCCGGGCGGGTTCCGCTCAGCGCACGGAGGAGCTGCTGCGGGAGTGGCGCGAGCGCTACTGAGCCGCTCCCCCGCGCCCCGACGTCATGGCACGGGTTCTGACCCGTACGGGCGCCGTCGGCAGGTGTGCTCCCCGGGCCGCCCCTAGCGTCGGGATGACGGGGCAGGCAAGGGAGCGCACGCGAAGGAGGTCCGATGCCCGCATTCGAGGTGCTGTACCAGGCGGCGGCGCTGTGCCTGATGTACCCCGACGACGACTTCCGCGCCCGGCTGCCGCTGCTGCGCGAAGCGGCGCCGCAGCTGAGGGAGTTCGCCGACCACGCGGCCGTGACCCCGCCGATGGAACTGGCCGCGCACTACGTCGAGGTGTTCGAGGCGGGGCACGATCACAGCCTGTACTTGAGCGTCTGGCGCGAGGCCGCCCCGGCGCCGTCCGAGGAGCTGTACCGCGCGCACGGCCTGGAGACCACCGGCGAGGAGCCGCCGGACTTTCTGCCGGCGGTCCTGGAGTTCGCGTCCCGCACCGGCAACGCCGGGCTGCTGGCGGAGCACCGGGACGGCCTGGACCAGCTCCGCTCGAAGCTCACCGACTTCGGCACACCGTACGCGACGGTCCTGGACGCGGTGTGCGCGACGCTGCCGCCGGTCGCCACGGGGCCCTAGCTCTCGCTGTCGTAGGCGTGACGGGCCTGTTCGACCTCGTCCAGGTGGGTGGCCGACCAGTCGGCGAGGTGGGCGAAGAGCGGGGCGAGGCTGCGGCCGAGCTCGCTGATCTCGTACTCGACCCGCGGCGGGACCTCCGGGTGGTAGGTGCGCACGACCAGGCCGTCGCGCTCCAGTTGCCTGAGGCGCTGGGTCAGCACCTTGGGCGTGATGGTGCCGATGCGTCGTTCCAGCTCGACGAAGCGCTGCCGGCCGTGGGTGTGGAGCGTCCACAGGATCGGTGTGGTCCACCGGCTGAACACGATGTCCACGACCGCGCTGATCGGGCAGGCGAGTTCCGGCGCGGTGGCCGCGGACGCCGTCCGGGTCGTCTCCATGCCCATGTGCACACCCCTTTGGGATAGTCACTTTCCTCTAGGTACCTACTATACCGACGGTGTTAGCGTCCACGACATCGGCAACAAGGCCGTGAAACAAGGGAGTTGCTCATGATCGTGGTGACCGGTGCGACCGGGAACGTGGGGCGATCGCTCGTCCAGGCCCTCGCCGGGGCCGGGGAGAAGGTGACGGCGACCTCGCGGAGGGTCTCGGACGCTGACCTGCCGGAGGGGGTCCAGGCCCGCCCGGCGGACCTGACCGACGCCGGGAGCCTCCGCCCCGTACTGGACGGCGCCGAGGCGTTGTTCCTGCAGAACGGCGGGGCCGACGCCCATCTGCTGGACCCGGGGCAGATCCTCGACGCCGCCCGGGACGGCGGGGTCCGGCGTGTCGTGCTGCTCTCCTCCCAGGGGGTCGCGACCCGGCCGGAGTCGGCCTCCCACGGGGGCGTCGGACGGGCCATCGAGGACGCCGTGCGGGGATCGGGCCTGGACTGGGTGATCCTGCGCCCCGGCGGTTTCGACTCCAACGCCTACGCCTGGGCCGAGTCCGTCCGCGCCCTGCGGACCGTCGCCGCGCCGTTCGGTGACGTCGGACTGCCCGTCGTCGACCCGGACGACATCGCCGAGGTCGCCGCGGCGACGCTGCGGGAGAACGGGCACGCCGGACAGGTCTACGAGCTGACCGGGCCCGCCCTGAGCACGCCCCGGGAGCGCGCCGGGGCGCTGGCGGAGGCGCTCGGCGAACCGGTCCGCTTCGTCGAGCAGACCCGGGACGAGGCCCGCGCGCAACTGCTGCGGTTCATGCCCGAACCCGTGGCGGAGACGACGCTGGCCATCCTGGGTGAGCCCACTCCCGCCGAGCGGCGCATCAGCCCCGACATCGAGCGGGTCCTCGGCCGCGCGCCCCGCACCTTCGCCGACTGGGCCCACCGCCACGTCGCCGCGTTCCGCTAGGTCGTGTCCGCAAAGTCCCGCCTGCCCCGCGGCGCCTGGTACGCGCCCCCGAGCTCTCGACTCCGCTCGAGCAGGGGGTACCCCCACTCGCCGCACCGGGCGAAGCCCCAAGTACGTCCAGTACGAGGGACTCCGCCCGGCGCGCCGAGAGCACGCACCGGACGCCGCAGGGCCCGCCTCCGGGCGGACGACGGGACTTTGCGGACACGACCAAGGGCTGCTCAGCCCCCGCCCGGGCCGCTCTTCCCGTCCCGCCCGGCGCCCTGGTCCTTGTCCTCGTCCACGATCTCCGCGTCGACCACGCCCTCCTCGTCCTGGGGGGTGCCGTGGGGTTCCTCGGTGGGGGGCTGCTGGGCCGCCTGGGCGTACATCGCCTGGCCCATCTTCTGGCTGACGGAGGCGAGTTTCTCGACGGCGGCGCGCAGGGCGGCGGTGTCCGCCTGTTGCTCCAGCTGCTCCTTCACCCCGGCGACGGCCGACTCGACCTCGGACTTCGTGTCGGCCGGGATCCGGTCGCCGTTCTCGCGGAGGAAGTTCTCGGTCTGGTAGACGAGTTGCTCGGCCTGGTTGCGGGTCTCGGCGGCCTCGCGGCGCTTACGGTCCTCGTCGGCGTACTGCTCGGCCTCGCGCATCATGCGGTCGATGTCGTCCTTGGGCAGGGCCGAGCCGCCGGTGACGGTCATCTTCTGCTCCCGGCCGGTCGCCAGGTCCTTGGCGGAGACGTGCATGATGCCGTTGGCGTCGATGTCGAACGCCACTTCGATCTGCGGCACCCCGCGCGGCGCCGGCGGCAGCCCGGTCAGGTCGAAGACGCCGAGCTTCTTGTTGTAGGCGGCGATCTCCCGTTCGCCCTGGTAGACCTGGATGCCGACCGAGGGCTGGTTGTCCGCCGCCGTCGTGAAGATCTCCGAACGCCGGGTCGGAATGGTCGTGTTGCGCTCGATGAGCTTGGTCATGATGCCGCCCTTGGTCTCGATGCCCAGGGACAGCGGGGTGACGTCGAGCAGCAGCACGTCCTTCACATCGCCGCGGATGACGCCCGCCTGGAGCGCCGCGCCCACGGCCACGACCTCGTCGGGGTTGACGCCCTTGTGCGGTTCCTTGCCGGTGAGTTCCTTGACCAGGTCCGTCACCGCGGGCATCCGCGTGGAGCCGCCCACGAGGATCACATGGTCGATCGCCGACAGCTGCACACCGGCGTCCTTCACCGCCTGGTGGAAGGGCGCCTTGCAGCGGTCCAGCAGATCGGCGGTGAGCTCCTGGAACTGCGCCCGGGTCAGCTTCTCGTCGAGATGCAGGGGCCCTTCGGCGGAGGCCGTGATGTAGGGCAGGTTGATCGTCGTCTCGGTCGAGCTGGACAACTCGATCTTGGCCCGCTCGGCGCCCTCGCGCAGCCGCTGGACCGCCATCTTGTCGCCCGCGAGGTCGACGCCGTTCTGGCCCTTGAAGCGCTTGATCAGGTACTCGACGATCCGCTGGTCCCAGTCGTCGCCGCCGAGGTGGGTGTCGCCGTTGGTGGCCTTCACCTCGATGACGCCCTCGCCCATCTCCAGCAGCGACACGTCGAAGGTGCCGCCGCCGAGGTCGAAGACGAGGACCGTCTGGTCGTTCTCCTTGTCCAGGCCGTAGGCGAGGGCCGCGGCCGTCGGCTCGTTGATGATCCGCAGGACCTTCAGGCCGGCGATCTCCCCGGCCTCCTTGGTCGCCTGCCGCTGGGTGTCGTCGAAGTAGGCGGGCACGGTGATCACCGCGTCGGTGACGTCCTCGCCGAGGTAGGACTCCGCGTCCCGCTTCAGCTTCTGCAGCACCCGCGCGGACAGCTCCTGCGCCCGGTACCGGGTACCGTCCACGTCACCCTCGTCGGGGAAGCGCCAGTGCGCGTCGCCCATATACCGCTTGACCGAGCGGGCCGTGCGCTCCACGTTGGTCACGGCCTGCCGTTTGGCCACCTCTCCGACCAGCACCTCGCCGTTCTTGGCGAACGCCACGACCGAGGGTGTGGTTCTGGCCCCCTCCGCGTTGGCGATGACGGTGGGCTCGCCGCCTTCCAGCACGGCGACCACCGAGTTCGTGGTTCCGAGGTCGATCCCGACCGCTCGTCCCATCGCTGTCCCCTTCCGCCAGGGCGACGACTCGTCCCACACTCCAGCACAAAACTTGAGTGCGCTCTTGTCAATGCCGCGAAGGGGTGATCGGCCCGCGCAGGGCCACCGCGCGCCGGGGCCGGTCGGTGACGAGCACGTCGACGCGCGGGTGGGCGAGGAAGGCCCGCATGAGGGTGTCGTCGTTGACGGTCCAGACCATGGTGAACAGGCCGTGCCGGGTCGCCTCGCGCAGTACGTTCGTCCTGGCCAGCCGCTGGTGGACGGCGACGCCGTGCGCTCCGCAGGCCCGGATCCGGCGGGCCGGGAACAGCTCGCTCAGCCGGGTCCCGGGCAGCCGGGCCAGGGCGAGTTCCCTGCGGTCGCGCCCGAGGGACAGGGCGGTGCGGACCCCGGGGAAGCCCCGGCTGACGGCGGCGACTGAACGGTCCTCCAGCGTGGTCACGACCAGCCCGTCCGCGCCGAGCAGGGCGACGGCCCGGTCGACCACCTCCCGCTCGTAGCCGGGCTCCTTGAGGTCCAGGTGGGCCACGAGTTTCCCGGCGATCAGCGCCATGACCTCGTCCACCACGGGCACGGCGTACCCGGCCCGCTCGCACAGCTCCGCATGGGTGAGCACCGACAGCGGCGGCCCGGCGGGACCGACCCGGGGGTCGTGGTAGACGACGAGGACCCCGTCCCTGGTACGGCGGATGTCGAACTCGGCGTACTCCGCGCCGGACCCGATCGCGTCCTCGTACGCCTCCCAGGTGGCGGGACCGGCGTGCTCGGAACCGCCCCGGTGGGCGGAGACGGCGGGACGGGGCGTCATGGTCGTCGGCTCCCGGAGGGCGAGCGGGGAGGCGGGACGGGGG